>SYIM01000244.1 GCA_005798775.1 Burkholderiales bacterium | reverse complement strand
TTCGAGGTCGTTTTTTGCGTAAATGATCAGCACATCGGCATCGGGACCGTTGGTGATCCACATCGTGCTGCCATTCAGAATCCAGCGATCACCCCGGAACTCGGCGCGAAGCCGCATTGACATCACATCTGACCCGGCGTTGGGTTCGGACATGGCGAGCGCGCCGATTTTCTCCCCCGAGATGAGGCCGGGCAGATAGGACGCGCGCTGCGCATCGGTGCCGTTTCGGGAGATCTGGTTGACACACAGATTGGAGTGCGCGCCGTAAGACAGCCCCACTGCGGCCGATCCACGGGAAATTTCCTCCATGGCAACGATATGCGCAAGGTAGCCCAGACCCGCGCCGCCCTGGGTTTCAGGCACTGTGATGCCGAGTACGCCCAGTTCGCCGAACTTGCGCCACAGATCCATGGGAAATTGGTCGGAGCGGTCGATTTCCCCGGCGCGCGGCGTGATTTCGCGGGCGACAAAGGCGCGCAGCGCCTCTCGCAGCATCTGCACATCCTGGCCCAGTTCGAACTGCAGTCCTGGGATTTCGGCCATCACTTTTCTCCTTGGCACGCAGCGGGGCTGTTACCCGCCAGGTACGGTCAGCTGCGCACGTCGTCGCGGCCGGTGATTGTCATTTCAGTCGCGGTCATGGTGGCGATCAGTCGTTCACGGCCTGAGGACTCGACGGCGATGGCATCGGCGTCGGCCAGCGTGATGGTTCGGCCAGCCTTGCGCACCCGGCCGACGAAACGGAAGCGCTCGCCTCGGCCAGGCGATAGCAGATTGAGTTTGTACTCGATGGTGAGAATGCCGGACTCGGCGGGCATGAGCGTGAGCGAAGCAAAGCCGCAGGCCGAGTCGAGCGCTGTACCCAGAATGCCACCGTGGATGAACCCGTGCTGCTGGGTGAGACGAGCGCTGAAGGGCATTTCGATCTCGACCTCGCCCGGCGTCACGCGAACCAGTCGCGCGCCAATGGTGGTCATGGCCCGCTGGCGGCCAAAGCTTTCCCGGATGCGCGACTCAAAGTGCGGATCCGGCGGCGCCGGGGTGCGGGTTGGGGCGGATTCGCGATTGGACATGGGCGATGGCGCACAAGGTGGGCGTTGGATTGACGTTAACGTAAACGTGAGGCGGGTCTGGCGACGGCGGCGCGACGCTTTCGCGTGGTGGCGGGCCGCCGGTCCGGAGCCTGCGCGAGTAGCTCCCGGGCCCGCTCTTCATGCGCGCGGATTTCGGCCAGGGTCTCGTTCAGGTCACGAAGCTGCGACTCGAGCAGGGTGCGATGGCGGTCGAGCACCTCGAGGAACCGGGTAAGTTGTGGCGCAGTATCAGCAGACGAATCGTACATATCGATGAGATCGCGAATTTCGGAGAGCGACAAGCCCAGCCGCTTGCCGCGCAGCGTGAGCTTGAGGCGCGTCCGGTCACGATGCGAATACGATCGCTGGCGGGCGCCCGCTCCCACTCGACGCGGCGACAGGAGCCCCTGGTCTTCGTAGAAGCGAATGGTTCTGGGCGTGATTTCGAACTCGCGCGCGAGTTCTCCGATACTGTAAGTCGGCATGGACGAAATGATCGGACGACTTGACGTTTACGTCAACTGGAGATCGTCGACACTGGAGATCGTCGCAACACTGGAGATCGTCGCCCGGCCGGGCTCCCTGATGACCTACGCGGTGAATACGCCCAGGCGCTCGAGCTGTTGGTCCACCGCCGGCTCCCAGCCCCGGTTGGCAGCGGGGCTCGCCGGGCTCGGGTGCAGGATCTGATCGACCCTGGGTACAAGTCTGGCCGGACCCGCGGCGAGCGCCGCCTCGATCCGGGCCCGCGCATAGCCGCCCACGCCGATCACCCAGGCGGGCGCAAGCGCTGCCACCGCCTCCCGCAGGTGGGCATCGCACGCCGCCTGGAGCGGCGCCAGTTCCAGGCGCGGCAGCCGATCGGGCGTGAAATTCCGCCCCGACGCCTCGAGGAACACAAGCGGGCAATAGTTGAGCACGAAGCACTGCGAAAAAAAGACCTCGGGCGGCCCGAAGCGGCGCGCAGCCCAGCCCCACAGCCGGCGTCCACTCACCTCGGAGCGACGGCAGGCAAAGCCCTCGATAGGTCGCCTCGGATGCGCATCGGCGACGCCAGCCACCGGCGCCTCGATTCCCATCCAATCGCGCACCGCGGCCACCTCGCCGAACGGCACGCCGGTCTGCATCATGCCGAACGGGCCGGGGTTCATACCGACGAATACCGCGCGAAGGCCCCGCGCCGCATAGCGCTCCAGGTAGGCGCGGTGCGGCGCCCAGGCGTAGCGGAGCGGGTTGTAGACATGGGTAACCGGCGCGGAAAATTTGAGCGCCGAGACCGCCTCCGACAGCCTGATCGCGGCGGCAATCAGCGCCTGTACCGCAGCGGCGGGCTGAGCCGGCTCAGGACGACACGACGCAGGGCTGGCCGAGTCGGGACATCCCGATTCAGGGCGGTCCAGTGCGGGACGGGATGCGGGGGACAGGCAAGCAGGGGGTGGGGCAGCGGAAGTCACGACCGGCAGTGTAGTGCGACCGATTGCGGGATGCACGCGCGCCCGCTCTCGGCTAGCATCCGCCTTCGAGGAAACGATTTCCCGAGGAGAGCCTCATGGACATGCAGGTACCCAAGCGGCCACCGAATCCGGCCGGACTCGAGCCCTACTCACGCCCCCAACCCTGGGGCATGGTCCCGGACATGGTGATCAACGATGCGCTCGATGGCGATGACGCGCTGTGGGCTCCGGTCGCCCCCGGCATCTGGTCGCGCCCGCTTCACCTCAACGTGAGCGGTGGCTATTACGTACATCTGCTGCGGGTCAAGCGTGCCGGCATTCTCCAGCGCCACCGTCACTCGGGGGCCGTTCACGCCTGGGTCATCCGCGGCAGCTGGTACTACCTCGAACACGACTGGATTGCCTGCGAGGGCAGCTATGTGTTCGAGCCACCGGGTGAGACCCACACGCTGGTCGTGCCCGATGATTGTCAGGACATGATCACGCTCTTTACGGTCCACGGCTCGCTCATGTACGTCGACCCGCAGGGCGCCTCCACCGGCTATGACGACGTGTTCTCGCGTATCGAGCGTTACCGCGCGCACTTCGAAGCTGTGGGGCTCGGGCAGGATTATGTGAAGCGGTTCATGCGCTGAGCCGCGCCTTCGGGGCGGGCGCGGGCGCGTGCAACACCCATCACCAGCCCTAGGCCCAGGCCAAGCGTCGCCATCGCGGTGCCGCCATACGACATGAACGGTAGCGGCACCCCCACCACTGGCAGCACGCCCGACACCATGGCGACGTTGACAAAGGCATAGACGAAGAAGACCAGCGCGAGCGCCCCCGCGAGAAGCCGGTCGAACAGGGTCAGCCCGCGGGCTGCAATGGCGAGCGCTCGCAGCACCACCGCCAGATAGAGCGCGATCAGCACCCCGTTACCCACCAGACCAAATTCTTCGGAAAACACCGCGAGAATGAAATCGGTTGTGCGTTCGGGCACAAACTCGAGCCGGGTCTGCGTGCCCTCCATCCAGCCCTTGCCCCAGACCCCGCCCGAACCGATCGCAATGGTGGACTGGATGATGTGAAAGCCCCGGCCCAGCGGATCGGAGGCAGGGTCGAGGAGCGTAAGCACCCGCTGCCGCTGGTAATCGTGCATGGCTGCCCACAGAAACGGTGCGCTGGCGGCAAGACCCATCACCATCGAGGCGATCAGCTTCCAACTGAGCCCGGCGAGAAAGATCACGAAGCCGCCGCTTGCGAGCACCAGGAGCGCGGTACCCAGGTCGGGCTGGCGTCCGATCAGCCATACCGGCACCATGAGGAGCAGCGCAGTGGCCGCAAAATCAAACCAGCGCAGCATCCCCTCGCGCTGCTGAAAATACCAGGCAAGCATCAGGGGGGCAGCGATCTTGAGCACTTCGGACGGCTGGATCCGGATGAAGGAGAGATTGAGCCAGCGCCGTGCGCCCTTGGCGATATCGCCGAATAGCGCAACCGCAACCAGCATTGCCACCCCACCGATAAAGAGCGGCACTGCAAACCGGACCAGCCAGCTTCTTGGCACCAGCGCGGCCACCCAAAGCGCGAACGCAGCGATCGCGAGGTTGCGCAGATGCGCCTCGAAGCGGCCGGGAAAATCATAGGCGGCCGAATACATGGTGATCACGCTCAAGCCCGCCACCAGTCCGATCGCAATTGAGAGTGGCCAATCAAATACCGCAACCCAGGGTCGGATCCGCGCCCACGCGCTTTGCAGTCGGCTCACCGGGCGCCTCCCGGCTGCGCCGGGGTGGACAATGCCTCTACCCGCTCGGGCTCCAGATCTTCCGGCACGTCGCGAATCTCGGACTCGTCCATGGGAGGGAGCCGGATCCCGGCTCGGTCGGGTGGCAGCTTTTCAAGGAGATGGAAATCAAATACCGCGCGCGCGATCGGCGCGGCCGCCTGGGCGCCAAAGCCACCGTTTTCAACGATCACCGCCAGCGCTATCCGCGGCGAGGCAACCGGCGCAAACGCCACGAAAAGCGAATGGTCGCGGTGCCGCTCGGCCACCTTGCGGACATCGTATTTCTCGTTCTGCCGGATACCGATCACCTGGGCCGTGCCGGTCTTGCCCGCAGCCTGATACTCGGCACCGCTGAACACCACCCGACTGGTCCCCAGCCGGTTCACCTCCACCATGGCGCGCGTGACCAGACGCACATGCTCGGGGCGCAGCGGGATCGGCTCGCCCGGGTCGGCTGCTACCCGCTCGGGCGGCCCGCCCGGCGCCTGTGACGCACGCAACAGCCGAGGGCGCATCGGCCGCCCGCCGTTGGCGAGCGTGGCGGTAGCGTGGGCCAGTTGAAGAATGGTGAAGGCGTTGTAACCCTGTCCGATACCGATCGAGGGCGACTCACCGGGCAGCCACTTCTGCCGGAACCGCCGCTGCTTCCATTCCGATGACGGCAAGATACCAGTCGCTTCATGATCAAGATCGATGCCCGTGCGCTGACCGAATCCCCATGGCTTCATGAAGCTGTGAATCCGGTCAACGCCCATGTCGTAGGCGAGCTTGTAGTAGTAGGTGTCACTCGAGACCACAATCGAGGTGTGCAGATCCACCGATCCATACCCCTCGGGACGCGAATCGCGAAAGCGATGTTCGCCCAGCTGAAAGTAGCCCGGATCGGCTGTGAGGTCGCCCGGGCGCCGCATGCCGGTCTCCAGCGCGGCGAGCGCCATGAAAGGTTTGTAGGTGGAACCTGGCGGATAGGTGCCGCGAAGCGCCCGGTTCAGGAGCGGCTTATCCGGGTCTTCGTTCAAAGCCTGCCAGCTTGCCGGATCAATGCCGTCAACGAAAAGGTTGGGATCAAAGCTTGGCTGCGACACGAACGCGAGCACCTCACCGCTCGCGGGTTCAATCGCCACCAGCGCGCCACGACGGCCGTTGAACAGCTGCTCGGTCAGCGACTGCAGCTTCAGGTCGATGGTGAGCGTGAGATCCGACCCATTGACCGGCGGGTGCCGGGAGAGCGTGCGCATCACGCGACCCGCAGCCGACACCTCAACCTCGTCGTAGCCGGGCCGGCCGTGTAACAGCGCCTCGTAGGACTGTTCGATACCGGCCTTGCCGATGTGGGTCGCCCCCAGATAGCGCGACAATTCCCCCGCATCGTCGAGCCGCTTGCGATCGGCCTGTGAAATTCGGCCGATATGACCGATCAGGTGTGAGGCGAGATCGCCGTGCGGGTAGCTTCTAAACAGCCGGGCGCGAATCTCCACCCCCGGCAGCCGATAGCGATTGGCGGCGATTTTTGCGACCTCTTCATCGGTCAGCCGAGATTTGATCGGCAGCGGCTCAAGGCGCCGGGAGTCTTCAATCAGCCGGCGAAAGCGCCGCACATCGCGCGGTGCGATGTCAACCAGGCCGGCAAGATCGGCCACCGTCTGCTCAAGCCGGGAAAACCGCGACGGCGCGAGTTCCAACGTGTAGTAGGCGATGTTCTCGGCCATCAGCACACCGTTACGGTCGAGGATCAGGCCACGCGTGGGCGGCACCGGCACCAGTGCGATCCGGTTATCTTCTGCCTGCGCCTGAAAGTCATCGTGGCGAAGCACCTGCAGGTAGGTAAGCCGCGCGAGGAGCAGCGCGCCACCTGCGATTGACAGCACCGCACACAGAAGCAGACGCCGGCGGATCTTGCGCAGATTCGCCAGTGCCTGATTGACGTCGTCGGTCACACGCATAACCGCCTGCGGGCGTGGTTGGGCGAGGACGCACGGATCACAGCGGCCGGGTCTCGTCGCGCTCGACCGGTCGACGCTGCGGCGCAAGCAGCAACCATTCGGTGGGCGCCCAGAGCGCGGCAGCGGCGAGGCTGGGCACGAAATAAACCCACCCCGGAAACTCGGCGCCAAGCACCATGCGGATGATCAGGGTGGTGACCTGCGCGAGCAGAAAAAGCGGCAGCAGATGGAGCATTCGGCCCAGCGCACCGAACCAGGCGAGCCGCCGATGCAGGCTGATGGCGCCGTAGGAGACAAGGCTGTAGGCGAGCGCATGCTCGCCCAGAAGCGCCGCCGAATGAATATCCATGAGCAGCCCCAGCGCAAACGCGACACCAATTCCCACCATTTGCGGCTCGCGAAGGCTCCAGAACACCAGCGCCAGCGCGACAAAATCCGGGGCGAGCGGCAACTGTCCCCACGGAAACAGGTTGAGGAGGAATGCGCAGGCGAGACTGAACGCAGCAAACGTGCGGTTGGCCGGTAGCAACATGGTCTCGCGGCGGGTGTTCATCCGCCCGCACCCTTGCCGCGTGCGCCCGGCGCCCGCTGGGCGGGCTCGGCGGACGGGCGTGGCGGCTCAAAGGCGGGCCGCCCGCCGGTGGTCTCGAGCAACACCAGAAGCATGCGCGAGCGCTCGACCGCAGCCACAGGCTCAACCCGTGCAATCGTAAACGAGGAGCCCCCTCGGCGCACCTCCCTCACCCGCCCAACGGGCAGACCCGCCGGAAACACGCCATCTAGCCCCGAGGTGAAGAGTTCATCACCGGCACGCAGGTCGATCCCTGCGGGCAGGTAGCGTAGCTCGATCAGATCGGCTCGGCCAGCGCCGAAAGCCACTGCGCGCACGCCGTTTCGGCGTACCTCCACCGGCAGCGTCGAGGCGCGATCGGTGAGCAGCGTCACCTCAGCCGACAGCGGCAGCACGCGGGAAATCTGACCGATGACCCCTTGCGCATCCAGCACCGGCTGGCCCGCCAGGAGTCCGTGCTGCTCGCCGCGATCGACCACCACCCGCCGGGTGAACGGATCACCGGTTTCAAAGAGAACCTCAGCCACCATGGAGCGGAATGAATTGCGCTCGCGCATGCCGAGAAGCTTCCGAAGCTGGGCGTTTTCAGCGGCCAGATGATCGCCCTGCTGAAGGGACCGGGCGTTGGCGGCCTCTAGCCGGACCAGCCGCTCGTTTTCTCCGCGCAGACGGGTCACGCCACCCGCGTAGTCAGCCATCACTGAAACGGCGTCTCGGGGCGCAAGGAGCGCACGCTGTACAGGGTAGAGCGCAGTACCCACTGCCGCGCGGACGACCTCCAGGGCACGATAACGCGCATCGAGCGCGAGCAGGGCCACAGCCGCGAGCGCGAACAGAATCAGTCGGACGTCGGCCGACAGGCCCTGCCGGAAGAAAGGCGGCGGTGCTCGGTCCATCGGCTCTTCGTGAAGCGGGAGAGCGGCGCGCGGCGCGGCGGCCGCTTCGCCTTACTCGCTAGTGAAAATCAGGGTGTTCTTGTCGATACGCTCAAGCGCCATGCCACAGCCGCGAACCACGCAGGTGAGGGGGTCTTCAGCCACAAAAACCGGCAACCCTGTTTCCTCGATCAGCAGGCGGTCGATGTCACGGAGCAAGGCGCCGCCGCCAGTGAGCATGATGCCGCGATCGGTGATGTCGGCACCGAGTTCAGGCGGGGTCTGCTCGAGCGCGATCTTCACCGAGGACACGATGTTGTTCAGCGGGTCGGTAAGCGCTTCCAGAATTTCATTGGACGAGACTGTGAAGCTGCGCGGGATGCCCTCTGAGAGGTTACGCCCCTTCACTTCCATTTCGCGAACCTCGGAGCCTGGGAAAGCCGAGCCGATGGTCTTTTTGATCATCTCGGCAGTGGGTTCACCGATCAGCATGCCGTAGTTGCGGCGGATGTAGTTGATGATGGCTTCATCGAACTTGTCGCCACCCACGCGGATGGAACCCTTGTAGACGATACCGCCCAACGAGATGACGCCCACCTCGGTGGTACCGCCACCGATGTCAACTACCATCGACCCCGAAGGCTCTGAGACTGGCAGGCCGGCGCCGATGGCGGCGGCCATGGGCTCCTCGATGAGGAAGACCTGCGAGGCGCCTGCGCCCAGCGCCGATTCGCGACTGGCGCGACGCTCAACCTGGGTGGAGCCGCAGGGGACGCAGATGATGATCCGCGGGCTGGGCGAAAAAAGCCGCGACTCGTGCACCATGCGGATGAATTGCTTCAACATCTGCTCGGTGACGGTAAAGTCAGCAATCACGCCGTCTTTCATGGGGCGGATGGCTTCGATGCTGCCCGGCACCTTGCCCAGCATCTGCTTGGCTTCCAGCCCCACCGCTGCGATGGTGCGCTTGCCGCTGGGTCCGCCTTCCTGGCGGATGGCGACCACCGACGGCTCATCGAGCACAATGCCCTTGCCACGCACATAGATGAGCGTATTCGCGGTGCCGAGATCGATCGCCAGGTCGCTGGAGAAGTATTTGCGCAGGAACCCGAACATGGTGTCCGTCCAGGGTCAGAGAGATGGCCGGCGGCCTCGCCGGGGACGCCGCAGCCAGAGATCCGGGAAGTTCCGTAAAAGGTTCCGCCCGGAGCCAGCCGCGACCGGATTCATTTGCCTGAGAAGGAAAGAACCCCGCTCAGACAGGCGGGAAATCATACCGTATTATCATTCGTCTGATGTCCGTAAACGCTGATGCCGTACGACGCCTAGCCACGCTAGCACATCTTGACCTCGATCCGGCCGAGCAGGCCGCACTGCAGGCCGATCTCAACGCGGTCCTCGGGCTGATCGACAGGCTGCAGTCGGTCGACACCCAGGGGGTAGCGCCGCTCACCCATCCCCAGGCGCTCGCGCTGCGGCTGCGAGACGACTTGGTGGCTGAGTCCGATGCGCGCGCGGCGCTGCAGGCGGGTGCGCCCAAGGTCGAGGCCGGGCTTTACCTGGTCCCGCGGGTGATCGAGTGAGCGGCCTCACCGACCCCACCCAGGCCTCGGTCGCAGAACTCGCGCGTGCGCTCGCCTCGGGCCAAACCAGCGCGGTTGAACTTGCGCGCCACTTTCTGAACCGGGTTGCCGCAAGCCCGTTGAACGCTTTCATCGATGTGCGGCCCGAGCTCACCCTCAGCCAGGCGCAGGCCGCCGACCAGCGTATCGCACGGGGTGAGCGCGGGCCGCTTCTGGGCATCCCCATCGCCCACAAGGATATTTTTGTCACCCGCGGCTGGCGCTCCACAGCCGGCTCGCGCATGCTCGCCAACTATGTGAGCCCTTACGACGCCACGGTGGTCGAGCGGCTGGCGAGCGCGGGTGCCGTCTGCCTCGGTAAAACCAATTGCGACGAGTTCGCTATGGGTGGTGCAAACGAAAATTCTCACTTCGGTGCCACCCGCAACCCCTGGGATCCGGTGGCCATTCCGGGCGGATCCTCAGGCGGGTCGGCGGCTGCGGTGGCGGGCGGGCTTGCCCCGCTTGCCACCGGCACCGATACCGGCGGCTCGGTCAGACAGCCCGCCGCCATGTGCGGCATCACCGGCATCAAGCCCACCTACGGACGGGTTTC
>SYIM01000243.1 GCA_005798775.1 Burkholderiales bacterium | reverse complement strand
TCAGCTGCGCGGACGCGTGGGTCGCTCGCACCATCAGGCTTACGCCTATCTGCTCATTCCCGACGAATCTGCTATCACCCGCGACGCGGGCAAGCGACTGGACGCGATTCAGGCGATGGAAGAACTCGGTTCAGGTTTTTATCTCGCCATGCACGATCTCGAGATTCGTGGCGCAGGCGAGGTGCTTGGCGATTCGCAATCCGGCGAAATGCAGCAGGTGGGCTTCTCGATGTACACCGACATGCTCACCGAGGCCGTGCGTGCGCTCAAAGAAGGCCGCGACCCCGACCCTGGTTCGCCGCTCGCAGCCACCACCGAAATCAAGCTGCATGTCCCGGCGCTGCTGCCCGCCGATTACTGCGCCGACGTGCATGAGCGACTAAGCCTCTACAAGCGGCTCGCCGGGGCCGATAGCGACGACAGGCTGCGGGAATTACAGGAAGAGTTGATCGATCGATTCGGTAAATTACCTGAGCCCGCCATAGCCTTGTTTGAGACCCACCGGCTCAGAATCGCCTGCAAACCACTTGGGATCATCAAGGTCGACGCCGCTGCCGAGGCGGTCGTGGTTCAGTTCACCGAAAGGCCTCCGATCGATCCCGGCCAGATCATCGGACTCATCCAGCGCCGCCGTGACGCGCGGATGAGCGGCCAGGACCGCATCCGCTTTACGCTCGCCACGCCTGACCTCAAGTCCCGGGTGCGCGCCATTCGTGACATCCTGACGGGTCTCGCAACGCCCACACCGACCCCGCCCGGCAAAAAAAAATCATGAGTACGCTGATCGTTCAGCACCCGCGTCTGTCTCGTGTCGCGATCAACGCATTCACCGCGCTTGCCGGGCATCCGCCTGATCTTTCGGCCGGCCAGCTCGCGCTCTGGCGCCGCGTATCGATTGGAGGCGAGACCCTTGAGGCTGCAGCCGAGGCTCATCAGGTTGACGCCGAAATCGTGGCGCCCGATCTGCGACTGGGCAGCTTCGGACTCGCCGCATTCGATATGGACTCCACCCTCATCACCATCGAGTGCGTCGATGAAATCGCGGATTTCGCTGGCCGTAAGGCCGAGGTGGCTGCCATCACCGACGCAGCGATGCGCGGCGATATCAGCGACTATGACGAGAGTCTGCGGCGTCGCGTAGCCCTGCTCCAAGGTCTGCCGGAGTCAGTGCTGCAACGGGTCTGGGACGAGCGTGTCGAACTGAGTCCAGGCGCCGAAACGCTGGTGCGACGCATGAAGGCGAGTGGTCTGCAACTCCTGCTGGTGTCCGGCGGTTTCAGTTTTTTTACCGATCGGCTTGCAGCGCGGCTGGGTATCGCGCATATCCATTCCAACCGACTCGAGGTGACCCACGGGAAGCTGACCGGACACCTGGTGGGCCCATTGATCAACGCAGCCGCCAAGCGGGCAGCGCTGGAGCACACCGCTGCGGTCATCGGCTGCCCACTCGCCCGCACCATTGCGGTGGGAGACGGTGCGAACGATCTGCAGATGATGTCTGTGGCCGGGTTATCGGTCGCCTACCGAGCCAAACCGCTGGTTCGCAACGAAACCACTCACGCCATCAACCACGGCGGGCTCGATTCGCTCCTTGGTCTGTTCGAGGACACACGCTGAGGGCAGCGCCTCGCACCTCAGGCGGCATTGACCATTTCGCCTTCGAGATCATGCTCGTCAGCATCCGTGATGCGCACCTGCACAAAGCCGCCGATTGGCAAGGGGCCGCTGCCGCCAAACCGAACCACGCCGTCGATCTCTGGCGCATCCATCTGAGTGCGGCCAACCGCAAAGGAGCCCTCGTCTGACTCTTCGATCCCATCAACCAATACCCGCATGGTACGGCCGACAAAGCGTTGCAGACGCTCGGCCGAGATCTCAGCCTGAACCTGCATGAACCGTTCGCGGCGCGCCTCGCGCACCGCCTCCGGCAGCGCGCCCGGCAGATCATTGGCGCCAGCCCCATCCACGGGTGAATACGAAAAGCACCCGACACGATCAAGCCGCGCCTCGCGCAGGAATTCAAGCAGCGACTCGAACTCCGCCTCGGTTTCGCCAGGAAAACCCGCGATAAAGGTGCTCCGCACCGTAATGTCGGGCACGATCGCCCGCCAGGCCTCTATCCGCTCGATGTTGCGCTCGCCACTGGCCGGCCGCTTCATGAGCTTCAGAATTCTCGGATGCGTATGCTGAAAAGGAACATCCAGATACGGCAGAATCAGCCCTTCTGCCATCAAGTCGACGAGCTGATCCACATGCGGATACGGGTACACATAATGCAGTCTGACCCAGGCATCATGCTCGCGAGCAGCCATCCCCAACTCGCGAGCGAGCTCATGGACGCGGGTACGTACCGGCCGACCCTCAACGAAACCGGTCCGGTAGCGCACATCGACTCCGTAAGCGCTCGTGTCTTGCGACACCACCAGCAGTTCGCGTACCCCTGACGCAAACAGCGCACGCGCCTCGCGCACCACGTCGCCGATCGGACGGCTATCGAGATCGCCTCGCATCGAAGG
>SYIM01000242.1 GCA_005798775.1 Burkholderiales bacterium | reverse complement strand
GTAGCCAACACCACCCGCCGCCCGGTGGACCCAGAAAAAATCCGCTGCTGATCAGCCGCTGCAAGCCGCGAGTAGAGCGGGAGAACTTCCACCGAGCCGCGCGCCCAGGGCGAATGGCTGCGTGAGGCCTGCTCGCGGGCACAGAGCCGCCGTAAATGATCGGCCACATCGCGAATTTCGCGTTCACCGGGCAGAAACACCAGCGCATCGCCCGGCGCCTCACGCCAGAGTGTTTCGATCGCCTCGTCGATCCGGGAGGGCAGATCGGTTTCATCGTCATCATCACGATGCGCATCATCAAAGCCCTGATAGCGGATCTCGACCGGATAGAGCCGGCCCGATACCTCAATGACTGGCGCCGCCTTGCCGTCGATCGCAAAATGCGCTGCAAACCGCTGCGCATCGATCGTGGCCGAGGTAATCACCACTCGCAAATCGTGCCGACGGGGCCCCTCAAGTAAGCGTTTCAGATACCCCAGCAGGAAATCGATGTTGAGGCTTCGCTCATGCGCCTCATCCACGATGATGGTGTCGTATTGCCGCAGGCGCGGATCGGACTGCGTCTCCGCGAGCAGCACGCCATCGGTCATCAGCTTGAACGTTGCGCCGGGGGAAAACCGCTCGCCAAAGCGAATCTTGTAGCCCACATGCGTGCCGGGCGGCGAGCCCAATTCCTCGGCAATTCTTGCCGCCACCGAGGTGGCTGCGATCCGGCGCGGCTGGGTATGACCAATCAGCCCGGTCTGACCCCGCCCCGAGAGCGCGCAGATCTTGGGCAGCTGCGTTGTTTTGCCGGAGCCGGTTTCTCCACAAACGATCACCGCCGGCGATTCGCGGATGGCGCGGGCAATGACCTCTGCCTGCGCCGATACCGGCAGGGCCTCGGGAAACGTAAGCGCAGGCAGCGGTGTGCGCGCCGAGGCGGTGGATTTCATGCGATGAAATTATAATTCGCTGGATGAATGCCCCTTCCGCCCCCCAGTCTGCGCTCGACCCTGCCCGTTTTGTGAGCTGGCTGCGCACGGTCGCGCCCTACATCCATGCCTTCCGGGGCCGCACGTTTGTGATCGGCGCGCCGGGAGAATTGTTCGCTCAAGGCCGGCTCAATGCGCTCGCCCAGGATCTGGGCCTGCTCCACGCCATGGGCATGCGGATTGTGCTGGTCCACGGTTCGCGGCCCCAGGTGAATGAGCAGCTGCGCCTGCGTGGCGCCGAGAGCCGCTACGAAAACACCATGCGGGTCACCGATGCGGTAGCGCTCGAATGCGCCAAGGAGGCGGCAGGCGAGCTGCGGCTGGACATCGAAGCCGCGTTTTCTCAGGGGCTGCCCAACACCCCCATGGCGCATTCGGCCATTCGCATACTGTCGGGCAACCTGGTCACGGCACGACCGGTGGGGATTGTTGCGGGGGTGGATTTCCTGCAAACAGGCCTCACCCGCAAGATTGACGTTGCCACCATCCGGTTGGCGCTCGATAGCGGCACCATCGTGCTGCTCTCGCCCCTGGGTTTTTCGCCCACGGGCGAGGCGTTCAACCTCAGCATGGAAGACGTGGCCGCCAGCACCGCCATTGCGCTTGATGCCGACAAACTGATTTTTCTTTCTGAGGCGGGAGCGATCGCCGATCCGCAGGGCACGGTGCGGGGCGAAATCTCGGAGGCGCAGGCCCGGACGCTGCTCGAGGGCAGCCAGCTGCAGGTCGACAGCGCCTTCTATCTTAAACACGCGCTTCGTGCCTGCGAAGGCGGCGTGGCGCGCGCCCATATCATTCCGTTCGATCCCGACGGCAGCGTGCTGCTCGAGCTCTTCAGCCACGACGGCGTGGGCACCATGCTGGTTGAGGAAACCCTTGAGGAACTGCGCGAGGCCACCGCCGATGATGCGGGCGGGCTCCTCGCCCTGATTCGCCCGCTCGAGGAAGACGGCACCCTGGTCCGGCGTGACCGGGCCCTGATCGAGCGTGAAATTGGCAATTTCACCGTGATTGAGCACGACGGCGTGATTTTTGGCTGCGCGGCGCTCTATCCGTTTACCGAACATGCCATTGGCGAGATGGCCTGCCTGGCGGTATCACCCGGGGCGCAGGGGGTGGGCGATGGCGAACGCATTCTGAAGCACATCGAACAGCGTGCCCGCGCCGCGGGGCTCAAGCGCCTGTTCGTGCTCACCACCCGCACCATGCACTGGTTCCTGAAGCGCGGCTTCGTTCAGTCAACGATCGAGCAATTACCCACCGAGCGTCGGCGCCTATACAACTGGCAGCGCATGTCGCAGGTACTGATCAAGGACCTGTGATGGCCCTGGTGCGAACCCGTGCATCGCGCGGGGCAGTCGGGCCCGAAAGCGGTATGCTCCGCACACACCACAAGGGGAGTTTTCAATGGCGCGCAGTGTTTTTTGCGTGAAGCTACAGCGCGAGGCAAGCGGCCTCGATTTCCCGCCCTACCCGGGCGAACTGGGTAAGCGGCTCTGGGAGAGCGTGAGCAAGGAAGCCTGGCAGGAATGGATCCGGCATCAGACCATGCTGGTCAACGAAAACCGGCTGAATCTGGCCGATGCGCGGGCGCGAAAGTATCTGGCTACGCAAATGGAAAAATATTTCTTTGGTGACGGCGGCGACAAGCCCGCCGGCTACGTCCCGCCTAGCGAGTAGCGGGCGCGGCGCCGGCCGCGCGCCGCTCTTCCACCCCCTCGGGCGTAGCCACCAGCGCCACGCTCGCCGGCTGGCGGGCAAAGAGCCCCACGGTCACTACGCCGGCCCACTGATTGATTTCTGCTTCGAGCAAATCAGGCTGGGTGATGCTGAGCCCCGCGACGTCGAGGATGAGGTTGCCGTTGTCGGTGACCTTGCCTTCACGTACGGTGGGCACGCCGCCTATCAGTCGCAGACGCGCACACACCAACTCAACAGCCATGGGAATGACCTCCACCGGGAGCGGGAACCGCCCCAGGCACTCCACCCATTTGCTGCGATCGACGATACAGACAAAGCGCTCGCTTGCAGCGGCTACGATTTTCTCGCGCGTGAGCGCACCGCCTCCGCCCTTCACCATTTGCAGTGACGCGTTGATTTCGTCGGCGCCATCGACATAAACGGGAATCCGACGACCTGCGGCGATCACCTCGTTCAGATCCAGCACGTTGATGCCCTGCGCACGCAGGCGCTCGGTGGAGCCCGACGAACTGGACACGGCGGTTGGAAATTGATTGCGCCGCGCGCCTAGTTCTTCGATGAAGAAATTGACGGTGGAGCCGCTCCCAACGCCCACGACTTCGCCGGGCAGCAGATGGTCAATGGCCGCGCGCGCGGCCGCCCGCTTGAGGCGGTCTTGAGGGGTGTTTGAGGTTGTCATTCGGTTATTGTAATGGGCGGGCGGGCGCCGATAGAATCGCGCGATCTTGCCAGCATTCAACGAGGAGACATTCAATGAAAAAAGCATACAGCCACCTGCTCCCCCTTCGTAAGATTTTCAGCGCGGCGGTGATCGGCGTCGCGGGCCTTGCGCTCACCTCTGCCGCGCAGGCGCAATCTGCCTGGCCAGGTAAGCCGGTTCGCATCATGGTGGGCGCCTCGGCGGGTGGTGGCACAGATGTGATCGCCCGTATGCTCGCTGACCGGTTCGCCGACACCTGGAAGCAGAGCTTCGTGGTGGAAAACCGCCCGGGGGCCTCGAATACGATCGCAGCAGACCTCACCGCCAAAGCCGCGCCCGACGGCCACACCCTGCTGGTTGCGACCAACACCGGGCAGGCGATTGCGCCCCATATGCTGAAGCTCTCCTACGATCCGCTCAAGGACCTGCAGCCGGTTGGGATGATTGTCGAAGTGCCCAACGTGGTGCTGGTGTCGGCGACGCTCCCGATCAAGACAGTGGCCGAGCTGATCGCCGACATGAAGGCAAGGCCGCAGGGCTATCGCTACGGATCGTCGGGCGTGGGGAGCACCCAGCACCTGGCCGGCGAAGCGTTCGATCTCGCCACCGGGGTGAAGTCGATTCATGTGCCCTACAAGGGCAGTAGCCAGGCGCATGTGGATGTCATCAGCGGAGCGGTGCAGCTGATGTTTGACACCACGTCGTCTTCCATGCCCCAGATTCGAGCGAGCAAGATGCGGGCGCTTGCCGTGATGTCGCCGCGGCGCTCAGCGCAATTGCCGGAGGTTCCCACGCTTGCCGAGGCGGGGGTTCCGAGCCTTGAGATGTCCACGTGGTACGGGTTGTTTGTCACAGGCGGCACGCCGGCCCCGGTGGTGACCCTCCTGCATAACGAACTCAGGCGCGTGCTGACACTTCCGGAGGTGTCGCAGAGACTCGCAGGGTTGGGGGGCGAGCAGCGTGATATGACCATTGAGGGGTTTGCGGCGTTCAACCGAGCCGAGTTCCAGCGGTTTGGCAAGCTGATCACGGAGGCCAAGATCGGCGACGGAAAATAAGCAGGCGAGCGAGCCCGGCGGTTCTGAATCCCCCATCCCAATAATCTTTTTCCGATCAGCCGCAAACCGCTGTGTCTCGGCTCGCCCTTGCCAGGCAAGGGTGTTGTGCCACCGCGCGGCAAAAGCTGGTTTTCAGATTTTCTGCCTGTGGCCCAGCCGGATAAGTGTGCTTCTGGCGACAGGTTCCCGCCATCGCTTACACCGTATCCGCCGACATCAATCCAGAACAGTTTGCCGCAGTCAAGGTGCCGGACCTCGCAGACCCCCGCGCGCTCCTGATCCACTGCCTGAGCCTAACGGGAACAGAAATAACCTCGCGTTCAACGGCTATCCCCGAACGCACTGACAGCAGCCCTTTAGCTGTTGCAAGTTACGCGGCGTCGAGTTCCTCTAACATCAAATTCAGAGCCTTTTTTTGGTTGGGGTTGCTGGCACTTTGCGCTGCATCTTCCAACACCACGCGAATGTCTGCGACTTCAACCAACTCCATATCCCAATTAGGAAAAAGCCGCTCTCGTATTTCATCTTCCTGGCTCAGCACAACCACGCTGCTGTGGCGTGGGTCTGCCGAAATTATCCGCATCAGACTTTGCACGCTATCTTTCGGGCCCTCGAGCCATTGAAAGAAAAAGCCACCGCCGAATACCAATATGCCGGTGATGCCGAACCTGGGGTTGTGGTGTTGGGCTGTCGCAATGATCTTCGCGATCTCGGCCTCACCTACGCCGGCAGATCCACGACTGCAATACACCAGGTTGTGGATGGACTGTTGAGGATGACTTTCATCATTTAGTTGTAAATGGTTGGCTTCCATGACCCTTGTCGGTGAAATAATCGTTGTGGATCATACAAGAGCTCAGCGCAGCGCCCTCTTGAGACGCCGCCCCCGCGGGCTCATGAAGTCAGGATGTTTCCCTGTTTGGATGGTCCGCACCACCCCGCCCCCGAGTTGTTGTCGTACTGAAAGAGTACGCGATTGCTAACGTCTCGGGCTCGAATCCACCAGACACTGCACATTCAGCCAGGTTTCACTCTGTGATACCCGCTGGGGTTCATCGACTGCCAACGCCACGCGTCCTCCATCATCGTTTGAAGGCTGCGGCTTGCGCGCCAGCCGAGTTCACGCTCCGCGCGCGACGGATCGGCGAAACACACTGCGACATCGCCGCTGCGTCGCGGTACGACGCGATAGGGAATCGTCTTGCCGCACGCTGCCTCAAACGCCCTCAGCATGTCGAACACGCTGTACCCCTGACCCGTGCCCAGGTTCCACACGCCCACCCCCATTCGCGTCTTGAGCACGTTCAGGGCGCATAGATGGCCTTCAGCCAGGTCCACCACATGAATATAGTCCCGCACACCGGTGCCATCGGGTGTGGGGTAGTCGTTTCCGAACACCGAGAGCTCGCGCAGTTTCCCTGCCGCCACCTGCGCGATATAGGGAAGCAAATTGTTCGGGATACCGTTGGGATCTTCGCCAATCAACCCG
>SYIM01000004.1 GCA_005798775.1 Burkholderiales bacterium | reverse complement strand
GATTCGTAATCAGTAGGTCGGAAGTTCGAGTCTTCTCACCAGCACCACATTGAATGGCCGCCGTCGTTTACGCAATTTCGCATTAGACCCTACGCCCTCCAACGCGCATCAGAGTGGCATCTTCGCGTTCAGCCCCAGCAGCACACTCCTCGGCAGTCCAGGCTCGTAATATTGACGTTGCGCCTGATTGACAATGACTGACCCGATTGTCTGCCGATCGGTCAGATTGTCGATACCGGCAAAAATTTCCACCATTACCGGCCCGGCCTGTAACCGTTGACGCGCGCGCGCGTTAAAAACACCGTAGCCGGGCGCCGGCGCGATGTTGACATCATCGGCCCACAGGCGCGATCGGGCATGCCACTCAAGCCCAGCCTCCAGTCCTGGACGGGGGGGCGCCCCGGCGGGCGCCCAGCCAGTCTGCGCCCAGAAGAGCGACGCAAAAGCGATCTGAGAGGGAATGGCAGGCATTGCGTTCCCGGCTGTGACCTGGCCAAACGGCTGGTCGTACACCGCATCAATCCAGGTCCAGGAAAATCGGGTTCGCCACGATGCCCCCCAGAGCCGGTCCGCTGACACTTCAGCGCCTTCGCGTAACGTACTGGTGGCGTTTGCGAATACCGTTCTCCCCCCCGAGGAGAGCGCGGCCACCAGTTCATTGTCGGTGCGGATCCGGAAGAGCGCAGCCTGCACCCGAGTGGCACGGTCGGGCAGCCATTTGAGACCCGTTTCCAAGTGATGGCTCACCGGTGCCGCGAGAAGCGGGTTGAACCGCCCAACTGGCGTACCCCCCGCGCTCGGCATGGAGTACGCGGCCTCGGCAAGTGTGGGCGTCTCGAAGCCCCGCCCTTGGTTCAGATAGACATTGAGCGTTTCCGAAGCGTGCCAGGTCGCCCCCAGCACCGGACTGGTTGCGCGGTAGCGCACGGCTCCTGAGCCATTACCGTCCGTCAGGTAGTCGTCGCGACTTTCCAGTCGGACTTCACTCTGGCGCACTCCGGCGGTGATCGTCCACGACTCGCCCAGATGGAGATTGGCCTGCGCGAACGCATCACGGTTGCCGGCATCATTCATTTCGTTGCGGTTCACGCCAACTTTTTGGCCCGAAAGTGCAGCGCCGCCCTGCCGCCGCTCTGCCGAATTGTCGTAATCAATGCCAACAACCCAATCGAGCGTCATCGCCTTTCCAAGCGCCCCGAACCCGGTGAGCTGCAGCCCGGCGCCATCGAACTGACGATCCAAGCCCACCCAGGTGTTCGAGGCCTGAAACTGTAGGTTTTCACGTGTGCCGGCGTAGGTCCGCGCCTGCAGTCGCAGATCACGGCTAAATCGATGCTCCAGTACCAACCCGCCTTGGTCCTGCCGGACCGACTTACGGGTATTCGCGGCCAGGGCGTTCGTGCCCGCCGCACGGGGATTGGCAAGCTGCGATGCAGTGAGCCCGAGGGGATCGCGGGCATACGGCATATCGAACGCATTGAGCACCACGCGCAGCCGCGTATCGGTGGCGAGCTGCATGCCAACCACGCCGTTAAAGTGCCGACGTCTGGCCGCGCTGTGATCGCGCCAGCCATCGGTCAAGAACTCTCCGTAATCAGCCACCAGCCCCGCCGTGCCAGCGCGCCCGGCCAGTTGGACGTTGCTCCGAAGAAGCCCGAAGGAGCCAGCCAGCGTCTCCGCCGACACTGTCGGTACCGCATCGGGTTCACGCGTGAAGGTCTGGATCACGCCGCCCGAGGCGTTACCGTAAATCTGGGCCAGCGGCCCACTCAGTACTTCAATGCGGCCCGCAGAGGGCAGATGGACGGTGGACGCCTGCCCCTGTCCATCAGGGGTTGACGCAGGGATTCCATCAGTCAGCAAGCGAATTCCACGCAACCCGAACGCCGCTCGCGCGCCAAAGCCGCGAATCGAAATCTGTACATCCTGAGCATAGTTGTTGCGATTGAGCGCCACCACACCCGGCGCCTGGGCCAGGGCTTCGGACAGGTTGATGGCCGGGCCCGCGCGACGCAGGGTCGCCTCATCGATCAGTTGTACCGACCCCGGCGTATCGAACTGTCGCTGCTCAAGCCGGCCACTCTGCACAGTGACCGATTCAAGCGTCTGCGCCGCCCCATCGAGCACAACCAGACACGCCACAGCCCCCAGCGCAATGCGGCGCAGCCCGGCGGCGATACAAAGCCGCGAGAATAAAACAGGCATCTCGCTCAGGGCCCGATACGAGAGAGGTAATGCGCGATCGCGACCAGGTCAGGATCATTCAGTCCGTGGAGCGACGCTGCCATCAGGGTATCGCGCCCCACCGCCTGGTTGCTGGCGAACTGGCGCATTGAGTGAAGCAGGAAATCTTCGCGCTGCGCGGCGAGCCGGGGCATCTGCTCGCGCCCCGCGTAGTTAGGCAGATGACAGCTTCCGCAACGATTCTGCTCGGCGAGCTTTTCACCCTTGGCAAACAACACTGCATCGCGCGAAGCCGCCGGGGCCTTGAGCGGCTGGCGCGCATAGTGACGGGCGAGCGCCGTGATGTCTGTATCGGTGAAGCCTTCGAGGGCGCCCTGCATCAGCGCAATCTCACGGATGCCCTCGCGAATCAGCACCATCTGGTTTTCAAGAAAAACCGCTGGTTGGCCGGCAAGCGAGGGGGTATCCCGCAACGACGCGTTGCCATCGACACCGTGGCACGCGCCACAGGCCGCCAGCCTCGCCGCGAGCCCCGCAGGCAGTGTCTGCGCCTGGAGCAGCGCCGCGCCGGGACTCGCTCCCAGCGCGAGCGCCAGCGCGAAGCGCCGCGCGAGGATTACGTAGCGTCTCAAGCGCAGGTCAGCGGCTGTACGAGACGCGATAGATCGCGCCCAGTTGCTCGTCGGAGACCAGCATCGAACCATCCGGCATTTGCAGCAGATAAGCCGGACGACCCCAGAAACTCTGGTCTGCCTCGTTCATGAAACCGGTCATGAATGGCTCGACCCTGGCATTGCTGCCATCCGGGTTCGAACGAATCGCGACGACGTCATAGCCAATCTTCTTGGTACGGTTCCAGGAGCCCTTGCGCGCATTGAAGGCAACGTTGCGATATTCCGCAGGGAACATGTTGCCTGTGTAGAACGTGACACCCATGGTTGCCGAATGGGGACCCATCAGCGCGACAGGCTTCTCGACACCGCCGCACGGATTATCTTTTTTCACGTCGGTATCGGGGAGGTCACCTTGATGGCAATGCGGAAAGCCGAAGTGCTGGCCGGTTTTCCCAAGGCGATGCATCGTGTCATGTGGCAAGTCATCACCCATCCAGTCGCGACCGTGGTTACTGAACCACAATTCGCGCGTAACCGGGTGCCAGTCGAAGCCCACTGAATTTCGTACACCCGTGGCGATCACTTCCATTCCCGAACCGTCGGGGTTATAGCGGCGAATCTGCGCATATTCAGGCGTGGGCAGTTCGCAGATGTTGCAGGGCGCACCGAACGGCACATACAACTTGCCGTCAGGTCCGAAGGCAATGTATTTCCAGTTGTGATGCGGAAGGGGCGGCAGGTTGAAAGCCGCGGTCATGTCGACGGGCGCGGCTGCGGGGTTCTTCTCGATGCCGTCAAAGCGGAGTGCCTTGTCGATGGCCATCACGTAGAGCGAACCATTGCGAAAGGCAACGCCCGCGGGCTGGTTCAGCTTGTCGGCAACAGTCCGAACCGTGCGCTGACCGCCTGCGTCGGTGACCTCGTACACACGCCCGATGCCGCGGGTACCCACAAAAACCTTTCCATCATCGCCACGCGCCATCGCCCGGCCGCCGGGCAGCCCTGTTGCCCAGACCTCCACCTTGAAGCCAGGCGGAAGCTTGATCCGGTCGATTGGAATATCGCTTGCCGGCGTTACGGTCATCTTGCCCGCCAGCGGCGCAAGCGGGGAGTTCGCCATGTTGGCAGGCATGCCCTGCTTCCAGGCTGGCGGCGGCGCGGCGGCGGGCGCCTGCGCATGCGCCACATGCAAGGAAGTAAACGCCAGCGCGGCCGCCATGGCGGTATGCCGAATTGAAAGCTTTAAAAACATGCGAGGTCTCCTGTGTAGGGTCGAACGATCGTAAACTCTTTGCATTTCAGCGGAGCATAGCCTTGAATCTTGGGAATCCTGTGGTACGTCTATGGTTACTGGTCATCGCTCAAGCAGGCGAATCTCTCCGTACTGTGCCGACACCTGCTGTCGGGTGTTGTCGGTATCGGTGAGGATCGCGATACCGATTAGTCGGCCAGGTTCTGCCCCGAACGTAAGCCGGTAGTCGTCGACGAAATTGCGGCGATAGCGCTGCCATATACCCACACCGCTACCGCCACTTGACACCACAATTTTCCGTACGCGAGCAGTATGGGGATTGGTGATGACGGCATCGACCGGTTGCTGGTTTTCCCAGATGTACATCAGTGTGGCGTAGGGCATCTCCTGGCCGCCGCTTAACAGTTTCGCCTGCTCTAAAAACAGTTGATCACGAAGCGGCAGCTTGCGACGGTCGCCATCGAAAGCAAGTACGACCCGCACGGGTGAATCCTCGGCGTAGCGATCGGTGTTGTCGGCACCGGGCACCAGAGCATCCACCCGCCAGCGCCATTCAATCCAGGGCGTTGCAGCCGGATCAAGACTGACGCGGCGCACCAGACCTGACGCCGCGGAATCGGCATACGCCGAGATCACCGTGTCACCACTGCGGCCCCGCGCTTCATAGCGCGTTCTTTTCTTGGACGGGTGAAGGATCCACGGCTCCCAACCGGTTGGCATGCCGCCGGCGGCGCCCCGCTCCATCACAGCGACCCCGCCTTCCGGGTCAGGCTTGAGCGGTCCGGGCAGGTCGGTTTCGGGCGCCGGGGACTGGAAGCTCGCACATCCCGCCAGCCCAAAAGCGATAAGGAGAAGCAGTGCAAACCTTATCTGTTTCACAGTGCGACCTCAGGTACCGACTTTGAGCGTTGCGCTCATCTTGCGAAGCAGTGCAGTCACGCTCTGGGCAACGATTCGCCCGGTCTTCGGGTTTTCCGATGGAATATTTTCGATTGTCATGGTGAAACGCGCGGAATCAGCATCGACCGAGATCGTGTGAGTGTTACGCGTCACAGTGGGGTCTGCCCAGATTTCGAGCACGGTTTTATCCGGACCCACCCCGGCGAGCGCAAGAGCAACCGCCACATTGAGATTGGCGGGGAAACCCTTTGCCGCCTCGCGTGCGGTGCCGGTGAACACCCGCTTGGGCTCGGTCAGCGCCCCAATGGAAATCTGGTTATCGACCAGATACGGCGCGCCCACCAGACCCCCCGGTGGCTTGCGGGTGACCATACGGACTGAGTGGATGGTGCCTTCAGCTGCGGCCAGCATGGCGTCGAGACCGATCAGCGCACCGGTGGGTACCACGATCGAGCCTCCGGTTTGCCTGGCAAGATCGATCAGATCGGGTCGCGAAAGCAGCGCCCCCACTGACAGCACGAGTGCCTGCTTTCTTGCGTGCAGAAACGGGCCGATGATTTCGCCCAACACCGCTGCGGGCGCACATTCAATCACTACGTCGGCTTCGGGTTCGAGGGCGTCGATACCAAGCACCTTGACTGAGTGTGGCAGGGTCGCTGCAAATAGGGCCGCCCGATCGAGATGTCGGGCTGATACCGCAACCAGCTCAACGCTCGGTACTTCCCCCGCCGCGAGACGAACTGCGAGCGCTCGCCCGATGGCGCCTAGCCCGGCAATGGCAACCCGAAGTCTCGCGTGACCCGTCATCGTTTAGCTCCGTCACGCATGATCACATCAACCTGACCACGCACATCCATCTCGTAGGCAAGCCCCTGAACAGGCGGATACGCAACATGCCAGGTGAGTCCACAGGCAATGCGCCCCGGTGTTGCAAGCTCGGCGAGCACAGCCTCGGTGATCGCATGAACGCTGTAGGCCCGTACCGCGCTTGCATGCTGCCAGCCCAAGCCAAATGACGCGAGTCTTCGCGCCATCTCGGCAACCACGAAGGCGACCTTGATCTGCAGCCCTGCAGGCGATGTGTCACCGAAAGCAACGATCCGCTCGCGATAGGGCGCAGCGCCTTTGCGCGCATCGCCGCCGCCGGCGAGCACAAACGAGTCGCCCATACGCTCCGTGCTCGGGACGCTGTAGCTGAACGCCGCCATGGAGATCTCGCCCGGGGGGTGATAAGCCGGAACGACGTTGGTGCGGGCCACTGGATTGACCGCTGGCCTTCCTTCGCGTTCCTCTGTGTACACGCCCCACTCGGCCAGCTTTTGGACGTAGCGCCGGTTGAAGTCGATGAAGCCCTGGTCATCAAATTGTCGGGGTGAGCGTAATTCGCAATGCGCGAATGCTGTGGTCGGCCGCCCGATTGCTTTCAGATGACGCTCCACGAACCCGAACGCGGCTTCAAGCGGAACGGCTTGCGAAAACTGAACTTGTTCGATCCGAAAGCCCGGCAGCGCCGTGACGCCGGCCGAGTATTGAAAAACACTTGGCAAAAAGCGATAGCCGCCAGGCTCGAAGGTGTTGCACGGGTAAAGATCCATGAAGCGCACTGCCCCTCAGTCGATTTGCATGCCGGAATCACGAACGATCTTGGCGTATTTCGCGATTTCCGCTCTGATATGTTCACCCAGCTGTGCGCTGGATCCGCCGATTTTCTCGATGCCTCGATCCGCGAGGTTGCGCTGCGTGGCGGGGTCATCAAGTGCGCGGTTGACCGCCATGGCGATGCGCTCAACGATGTCTTTTGGCATTGAGGCCGGGGCAATCACGCCATACCAGGAGTCGGTTTCAAATCCCGGGAAGCCCTGTTCAGCCACCGTCGGAATCTCGGGTGCGAGCGGCGCGCGAGTAAGGTAGGTTGTGCCAAGCGCCTTCAGCTTCCCGGAGCGGATGTGTGGGAGGAAATCAGGAAGGTTACCGAACATCATGTCGATATTGCCGCCCAGCAGATCAGTCAGCGCGGGGCCCTGACCTCGATACGGAATATGAACAACGAACACACCCGCCTGGCTCTTCAGCATTTCGCCTGCGAAGTGGGCGGTCGTGCCGTTACCGAATGATCCGTACGACAAGCGCCCAGGATTTTTCTTCGAGTACTCGACCAGCTCGGCGAGCGTATTGACCGGAAGCGTCGGCCTCACCGCGAGCACATTTGCCGTGCGTGCCATCAGCACCACGGGCTGCAAATCACGCAGCGCATCGTAGGGAAGAGTCTTCACCAGCGTCTGGTTGACCGTGAAACTGTTGGCTACGGTTCCGATCGTTCGTCCATCGGTGGCTTTCGCGGTGGCATCCACTCCGATCACCGTCCCGGCGCCGGGCCGGTTGTCAACAATGACCGGAACGCCAAGGGCGCGCGACATTTCGGGAGCAAGCGTTCGGACCACGGAGTCAAGCGTGCTTGCGCCGCCAGGAAACGGAACGATCACGCGTAGCGGCTGCCCACCAGGCCAGATCTGTGCGCACGCCGAGGCCGACGCGATTGCCACCCCTGCCGCTGTCAGCCAACGCAGAAGGCGAGCCTGAATCAAAACGTTCATACGAATCCTCCAATCGACACAGCGACGAGCACAGTCTTCCACCGATTCATACCGGGCTGGCGGTGCATACGCCGGTTGCAGCATCGGCGCAGGCGCGCATGCTCGGTGTCGGGCTAGAGCGTTGCAGTTCGCGCCATGCTGGCTGCCAACAGCAGAGCCGCGCGCGCCGCACCCACATTTGCCAAACCGCGCCCGGCAATATCGTAAGCGGTTCCGTGTGCAGGCGTACAAATCGGAAACGGAAACCCCCCCAGCAGTGTGACGCCACGGTCGAAGCCCAGCAACTTCATCGCGCTCTGG
>SYIM01000241.1 GCA_005798775.1 Burkholderiales bacterium | reverse complement strand
GTGATCGCCTGCGGAACCATGTTCGGCGGCTGGCGCATTGTTCACACCATGGGCTCGAAGATCACCCGTCTATCGCCCCAGCAGGGATTCTGCGCCGAGACGGGCGGCGCCATGACGCTCTTCATCGCATCGAGCTTCGGCATTCCCGTATCCACCACGCACACCATCACCGGTGCAATCGTGGGTGTGGGCTCATCGCAGAAATTTTCTGCGGTCCGCTGGGGGCTCGCCGGCAGCATCGTTTGGGCCTGGGTGATCACCATTCCCGCGTCGGCCATCATGGCGGCCATTGCCTGGTGGATCGGTACCCTGTTCCTGTGAGTGCTGCATTGAGTGCCCCGCCGGGCGAGATGCTAGAGGCCGAAGCGCTGTGGCTCGAACTTCCGCCAATTTCCTCTACCGCGCCGCGCCGGCTGATTGTTTTTCTGCACGGCGCCGGCTCAAGCGCTGAACGGTTTGCCCCAGTTGCGATTGCCTGGATGCTCAAGTTTCCGGGAGCCACCGGTGCGATTCTTCATGCGCTGCGCCCGGCGAGCGTTGGCCCAGGTGGCGATTGGTTCGATGGTCTGGGACCAGCCGACATGCTGGCCCCACGCATCGCCCAAACCGGTCGTCAGGTGGCAGAACGCATCGAGACGCTGCAACAGACAACGGGCGTGGGCGGTGAGTCCACGGTGGTCGTCGGTTTTTCGCAAGGTGCGACGCTCGCGCTTGAACTCGCGCGCAGCCGGCCGGGGCTGCTGGGTATTGCGGTGAGCTACAGCGGCCGGATGATTCCCCCGCCGCGCCAGGGGGAGGTGATGGTACCTGCCGTCCATCTGCTCCACGGCGGTCTGGACAGCGTGGTGCCAGTCGTTCACGCCCAACAGGCTTGTCGCCGGCTCGCCGCAAGCGGCGCACGGGTCACGCTCGACGTGCTCGAGGAGTACGGGCACTCGATTGGCCAGGACATGATCATCCTGGGTACCACCCGTGTGATGCAGACCCTGTTTCGCGATCGACGCCGCAGACGCACCGCAGCAGGTGGGGCGACCCTGCACTGAACCGAGCGAGGGGGTCGACCGGACGCGCGGGCGTCAGGTGAGCAGGCCGGCCGCGGCGCTCAGCCGCATCCCTCCACCATCGTCCTCAGCCCCGGTGCTCGGCCGCGATCGGCCTCGTTTCACCCGACCCGGTGAGTGTACGCGTGGCAGTGACCGAGGCGTAGATCCATAGAATTTTCATCGGCTGCGTCTCGGAAAGATTGCGGAAGCGATGGGGCAGATCAGGCGGGATCCAGGTGGTGTCGAGCGGCTTTAATTCATGCTCCTCACCATCGATGTCGAGGATCGCATGCCCCTCGAGTAGCATCACGCTTTCCTCGCAGTTGTGGCTGTGGAAGGCGATCTTCGCGCCAGGCGCGAATTCGGTGATGCCGTTGATGAAACCAGTTGCCCCACACCCTGGCATCACGAGCGGCGTGGTCCGTGCGCCACCCCCGCGGTCATGACTCTGGATCTGGTCGGGCCGCAGCACCACGGGTCGGTGAGAATGGGATGCGCTCATGGCGTCTTGGCTCCTCTACGGATCATGGTTTGGTTCGGATTGCTCATCGCTCAGCCCGGGCCCGCCTCGGCAAGACGCGCGAGCCTCGGTACTCGAAGCGAATCGGCCAGCTGATCGAGTTCGGACACTAGTGAGGGCGCGAGCGCGATGCCTGCTTTTCGTGCCGCCTCCCGCTTCAAATGGCTTTGCTCGCCAGGCAGCCAGATCCGCTCCACACCCGGCAGCCGCGCCGATCCACGGAGGTCGCGAATCAGTGCCTCAAGCGCCTCGCCAAAGGCTGCCGGATCACCAAACGCCGCGAGATCGAGCACCAAAATTGCCTGTCCGGTGTTGGTGACGCTTTCATGATCAGCGTTGAAGTCGATCACATCCCGACCCATGGCCGCGCCGCCCAGCGTGCCCGCAAGGAGCCCCACCATCAGCGCAAGACCATAGCCTTTGTGCTCACCAATGGGCAGCAGGAAGCCCTCGCCTGCGCGCGTCGCGTCGGTGAGGGGCTTACCCTCGCGGTCAATCATCCAACCCACTGGCAGCGGCTCGCCGCGCTTTGCACGCGCCTTCACCTTGCCATAGGCTGCCACGGTAGTGGCCATGTCGAGCACCACGGCCGGTTCATCCCCAGCCGGAAAGGCGGCGGCAATCGGATTGGTGGATAGCAACATCTCCATGCCGCCCCAGGGCGGCAGATGGTTGGCATTGCCGACTGCAAAATACAGGCCCAGCATCTGGTGCTCAAGTGGCTTTCTCGCGTACAGCGAGGCAGGCCCCGCATGGTTGCTGTAGCGAGCGCTCACCCAGCCCACGCCGCATTCGCGCGCCTTGGCAATGGCCAGGTCCACGGCCCGCGACACCACCAGATGGCCCATGCCGTTATCGCCATCGATAACCGCCATGGCCGCCTTCTCGCGCACCACCCGGATATCGGGTCGGACATTGATGCCGCCCGCCTGGATGCGCCTGCTGTACTGCGGCAGACGAATCACGCCATGTCCGTCTGAGCCCTGGAGGTCGGCTTCAGCCATCAGCGTGGCGACCTGGCTGGCATCGGACTCGGGCAAGCCCTGGATAACGAATGCCGCGCGGATGAAATCGCGCAGCGCCTCGAACGCGACTCGGGGTGAGGCAGACGTTCCAATCATGAAGGTCGCACCGAAAACGGAACGATTGGGAGCGCTAGACCAGACCGTCCCGGTCAAAGCTCGCTGGATGGTACACCGTCCGGGCGGTCATCAGTCCGGACGGTCATCATGTCGCGGGCGGTCATCATTGACAAGCTTCGGGCGAACGCCGATAGTCAAGCGCGCCCAGCGCAGACGCGGACTGCGTGGCGCCTTTACGCCGCGCAGTCAAACCATCACCACCCGGAGACCCTACCCTTCTCTACCCGGTTTTCATTCCCGCTGATTTCATGCAGCGCGGTTCCTGCAGCCCACCCCCGATGCGCACCAGTTCCGAACGAATCCTCACTACCCACACCGGTAGCCTGCCCCGCCCCGCCTCGCTGGTCGACCTGTATGCCCGCCGGGCGCGCGGCGAAGCGGTTGACGAGACACAGCTGGCCGCCGAGGGCCACGCCGCCATGCTGCGTTCGGTCGAGCGCCAGATCGAGGCCGGTCTCGACGTGATCAACAACGGCGAGCAGCAGCGCGAGGGCTTTTTCCTCTACGTCCAGCACCGGATGTCGGGCTTTAGCGGCAGCTGGAAACGCTGGACCCGCGCCGATGTCGAGCGCTATCCCGCCTTCCGGCAGATGATGGACGAACAGAACCGCGGGCGGACTACGGTGAGCAATTTCGCGCCACCACGGGTGGTGAGCGAGGTCCGGTACACCGACCCTGCCGTCGCCTCAGTGGAGGCGAGCGATTTCGCCCAGGCGCTTCGGGGCCGCGAGGCTGGCTATGTCGAGGCCTTTCTCACAGCGCCCTCGCCCGGCATCATTGCTGCGGCCTGTCGCAACGAGCACTACGACAGCGAGCGCGCCTACTTGCGGGCGTTGGGCGAGGCGCTACGCCACGAATACGAGGCGATCGTGAACGCGGGCTTTGTCCTTCAGCTCGACTGCCCCGACCTCGCGCTGGAACACCATGTGTCGTTTCATGAGGCCGGCCAAGCGCGTTTCCTGCAGTTCGTCGAGCTGGTTGTTGAAACGCTCAATGATGCGATCGGTAACCTCCCGCCCGATCGGGTTCGCATGCATGTCTGCTGGGGCAACTACGAAGGTCCGCACGACTGCGATGTGCCGCTTGAGCTCATCTGGCCGGTCATCCGCGAGACCCGGGTGGGCGGCTTCGTACTGCCATTTGCCAATGCGCGGCACGCCCATGAAATGCGTGTTTTGAAGCGAATGCCGCTGAAGGACGATCAGGTGATCGTGGCAGGCGTGATCGACGTGCTCTCCAATTTCATCGAGCACCCCGAGGTGGTCGCCGACCGGCTCGTGCAAATGAGCGGCTTCGCTCGCGGCCCCGAGCAGGTCATGGCGGGCACTGACTGCGGCTTTGACACGTCGGCAGGCATGGGGCGAGTCGCCTCTGATGTGGTGTGGGCAAAGCTGCGCGCGCTGACCGAAGGCGCACGGCTCGCGAGCGCGCGCCTTTATCCCAACGCCGGTTGAACCCGCCCGTGGTCGAACGCCTTCTCAACCTGTTCTGGATCCTGCTGGGAAGCGGCGGCGCCTGGCATTCATGGACGCTGGGGCTGCGCGGACCGTCGGGCCCAGAGAGCGGACTTTTCCCGTTCATCGCGTCCTGCGCAATGGCGTGTCTGGGCCTTGCGCTGATGTCGTCCCGGAGCAGCGCCGCGAGGAGTCCACAGTGGCCGGACGCGGGCTCCGGGCTTCGCGCGGCAGGTGTTGCATTGGGCATCGCACTGATGGCCTTCGGCATGGACCGCATCGGTTTTATAGCGGCTGCAGCCATCGCCATGCCGGTTCTGCTCCGAACGATCGACCGGGCCTCCTGGCTGGAAACGGTGCTGCTCACCGTGGGGTCGATCGCCGCCATCGTCCTTATCTTCGGCCGACTCCTCGGCATGCCGCTGCCGCGCGGCCCGTGGGGCTGGTAAGCCACCATGGACGCACTCTCGGGTCTTGCCATGGGGTTCAGCGTCATGCTGACCCCGGCCAACCTCTACTACTGCTTTCTGGGGAGCCTGATCGGCACGATGGTCGGTGTGCTGCCGGGGCTCGGTCCGCTTGCTGCGCTCGCGCTTCTCTTGCCGGTCACTTTCACGTTGAGCCCGATTGCCGGGCTGGCCATGCTCGCCGCCATTTTCTATGGCGCAATGTATGGCGGTTCGACTACGTCCATCCTGGTCAATATCCCGGGCGAGGCCGCCTCCGTCATCACCTGCCTGGATGGTCATCAGATGGCGCTTCAAGGCCGGGCGGGTGCCGCGCTCGGCATGGCGGCGCTCGGCTCGTTCATCGCCGGTACGCTCAGCCTGGTTGTGCTCACCTTCTTCGCCCCCGCGCTAGCCGCCGTCGCCATCCGCTTCGGCCCCCCTGAAAATTTCGGTCTGATGGCGCTCGGACTGGTCTGCACGCTCTTCATGATCACCGGCTCGAAGCTGAAGGGCCTGCTCATGATCGCGCTTGGATTTCTGCTGTCCTCGGTTGGCATGGACATGGTGAACGGCAATGAGCGTTTCACCCTTGGCATCACCAACCTCACCGCGGGTGTTGAACTGCTTGCGGTGGTGATCGGACTCTTCGGCATCAGTGAAATTTTGCTCAATGTCGAACGGATCGTGCAGAACACGCTGGTCGCAGAGCGCATCAAAAAGCTGCTGCCGACCTGGTCTGACTGGAAAGCATCCTTCGCGCCCATCCTCCGCGGCAGCGGTCTGGGCTTCATCCTGGGCATCGTTCCGGGAGGCGGCCCCATCACCGCGTCGTTCATGTCATATGCCATGGAGCGACGCCTCGCCCGCGAGCCTGAGCGCTTTGGCAAAGGCGCAATCGAAGGCGTGGCAGGCCCAGAATCGGCCAACAACGCTGCGGTGGCGGGCAGCATGATTCCGCTCCTGTCGCTTGGCATTCCCAGTAACCCCATCACCGCGCTCCTCCTGGGCGCGCTCATCATCCAGGGCATTCAGCCCGGGCCGCTCTTCATCACCCAGCGACCCGACCTGTTCTGGGGCGTGGTGGCGGCGATGTATATCGGTAATGTGATGCTGCTGGTCCTCAATCTGCCGCTGATCGGGCTCTGGGTACAGATGCTGCGCATTCCCTACCGGTTCCTGTTTCCGATCATCG
>SYIM01000240.1 GCA_005798775.1 Burkholderiales bacterium | reverse complement strand
CTTGCCCTCGTGATCGGTGGGTCGCTCCTCCTTTATGCCTGGCGCGCACCCGCACTCGGTTCGGGCAGTAGCTTCGCGCTCGTTTCACGCGAGTCAATGCTGCTTGCGAACAATGTGGTGTTGATGGTGGCCATGGCCGCAGTGCTGCTCGGCACGCTCTATCCTCTCGCGCTCGATACCCTTGGAATGGGAAAGATTTCGGTCGGGGCCCCCTATTTCGAAGCGGTCTTCTATCCGCTCATGGCCCCCGCCATGTTTTTGATGGTGATCGGACCACTTGCCCGCTGGAAGCAAGCGCCGCTGCCTGATATCGCCAGGCGCCTGCGTTGGGCGCTCGCGGTCGCCATCGCTGCGGCGCTGCTGCAACCGCTCACGACCGACGCGGGCTTTCGCCCGATTGCGGCAAGTGGTCTCGCCTTCGGGCTGTGGATTGCAGCCGGCGTATCAGTTGCGGCGCTCGAGATGCTACGTGACTCAAACGGCCGGCTGCGGCTGTCACGCGCACGACTGCACCCTTCATCAGTCTGGGGCATGCAGCTCGCCCATCTGGGCGTAGCGGTGTTCGTGATTGGTGTCACTTTGGTGAAAAGCAGCGAAAGCGAGCGGGAGCTGAAACTCGCGCCCGGCCAGTCGGTCGAGGTGGGTGGCTGGCGGGTCGACTTCAAGGATCTTCGCACTGTAACGGGTCCGAACTACGACGCGATGCGCGGGCGCTTCGAGCTTCGTCGGGCATCCGACGCAGCCTCGGCCCCCGCGCGAGCGGTGTTGCTGCCCGAAAAGCGCGTCTATCGGGCGCAGCGCATGCCCATGACCGAAGCAGCCATCGACCGCAGCCTCTGGCGGGACGTCTACATCTCGATGGGCGAACCATTGAGCGGTAACGACTGGGCAATCCGGGTTCATGTGAAGCCTTTCGTCAACTGGATCTGGCTCGGCTGTGTCTTGATGGCGCTGGGCGGATTCGTGGCGATCGCCGACCGGCGCTACCGACGAAGGCTCGCGGCCGATGACGCCGCGCGCATTACGCGGGACTCCGAGCCCGCGATCGGTCCCGCGGGGCCGGTCGCAGGCGATCTCGCCGCGCGCTAACCGACCTCTTGCAGGGCAGCCACGCCGCGCCGATTGCCTGACATGAAGACACTGCGCCTGTTGATTCCGGTTGCGATTTTTGCGCTGATCGGATGGTTTCTTTTGAAGGGCCTCGATCGTGACCCGCGGCTCGTCCCGTCGCCCCTCATCAGCAAGCCCGCGCCCGCTTTTTCCTTACCCGTGCTCGGCGCCGAAGCCAATTGGGCACCCGCGGAGATGAAGGGCAAGGTATGGCTCCTGAATGTCTGGGCCTCATGGTGTGCGGCCTGTCAGGTCGAGCATCCGCTGCTTAATGATCTGGCCCGCGACAAAGTCGTGCCGATTGTGGGTTTCGCCTGGAAAGATAAACGTGACGACTCCCTCGCATGGCTCAAACGCCATGGGAACCCCTACGCGGTGGTGATCAGCGACTTCGACGGCCGCGCCGCCATCGACTGGGGCGTCTACGGTGCGCCCGAGACCTTTCTGATCGATCGCGACGGCATCATCCGCTACAAGCAGATCGGTCCATTCACTCCGGAGATCATCCGCGACGAACTCATGCCCTGGCTTAGGCGGCTTGGTAGCCTCTGAGCCACGCCAGGCTCCCGAACCCTCAGTTTTATCCCCGCGCAAAGACCGGATTCGATGAGCACCTCAAGCGGCCGCGAAGCAATCAGCGCGACCCGGATATCAGCTGACTGTGCGACACTCGGATTCCAAGTATTAACCGTCGGTCCAGACCATGTCGGCTTCCCTCCCCCTCCCGGCGCCCGGTGCACAGTCGCCAGACACCGCTGCCACCGAGCGTCTCAAGCGGCTGTCCGAGGAATTACGCTGTCTCGTCTGTCAGAACCAGACGATTGCCGACTCCAACGCCGAACTGGCGGTGGACCTCAAGCGGCAGATCGAAACCCTGCTTGCACAGGGGCAGAGCGACAACCAGATTCGTGACTACATGGTGGCGCGTTATGGCGACTTTGTCCTTTACCGACCGCCGCTGCAGAACAATACCCTGCTGCTGTGGATCGGTCCGTTCGCAATGTTGGCTGGCGGCGGCCTTTTGTGGTGGCTGATACAACGCCGCGACCGACTCAACCGCCCGGCGGTCACGCCGTCCGCGCTCACGGTATCCGGTGCGGCGGCGCAAGCCCCCGAGGCGATGGCCCGCGCTCGCGCGCTACTGGGTCGCTAACGTTTAACCCGGACGCCGTGCGTCAAACCGGCGCATGGCGAGGCCCACAAAAGCCACGACCCCCGCGCAGGCGCTGATTGCCACCCAGGTGAGCGACCAGTCGCCATGCCACTGCGCGAGCAGCGCGATCAAGGGCAGAGACAGCGCCTGCCCGATGCCCGACCCTTGCTGCATCCAGCCCACTGTTGTTGAGACGGTTCGCGGATCGGGCGCATAGGACGGCACGGTAGCGAACAAAACACCGGGGACCAGGCCGCTTACGATCGACAGCGTGAGGGCTGCCGCATAACGCACTCCGAAGGGACTGGTGCTGCCGTAAATCACCCAGGACATCATGGCGATCACGCAGGCTGCAGTGATCAGCAGCGCGGATCGTTGAACGCCGCGCTGCAGCAGGTGTCCCGACGCCAGGTTACCCAGGGCGTTGCCAAGGACTGCGACGGCAGTAAGGGCCCCTCCCACGCGCGGGTCAATTCCCGCCTCGCGGTATACCGTGGGGAGAAAGCTGAATGCCCCGAGAAACTGGGCGGCATAAAAAAGAAAGCCTACCGCCAGCAACCACGGGCCAGGCGAGGCAAGCGTGAGTGCCATCAGGCGCGCGAGCGACGCCCTGGGCCGCGCAAACTGCGCCGCCTCCTGCTCGGTTCGCGGGTGGGCACGCGCGATCAGACACGCCCAGCCAATCGCGCAGACCGACGTGGCGATCCAGGCGCTTCGCCAGCCCACCGCGCTGATCAGCCACGGTGTTGCAATCAGCATGAGGCTCATGCCAAGCGGCATATAAGCACTCCAGCCGCCCAGCCACCCACGCAGACGTTCGGGCGGCACGCAGCGGCTCAGCATCGCCGGCCCGGGCAGCACGGCAAGCAGCATCCCTGCGCTCTCGATTACCCGGCTTGCGAACATCAGCTCGGCGCGATGCGCGAGCGCGCCAACCAGCCCCGCCACGCCCACCAGCATGAGGCCGCTCAGCATGGTTCGACGGTGGCCAAAGCGGTCTGCTATCGACCCCCCCGCAATGCCGAAACACGCTCCGGCGAACATCAGAAGCGAGGTCAACCAGCTCACCTCGACCAGGGTGAAACCGAATTCGGTCCGAAGCTCAGCGAGCGCGGGGGGTAGCTTGCCGAAGTTCAGCGCGACGATGACGCCGGCGCCAACCGTGATGGCTGCTCGGAGTTCAGCTCGCAAGTCGGGTAGCAGCGGCGTCGATCAACGCCCGCAACTGATCGTAAGACTCCGTGACCGGGAACTGCGGAAACTGAGCGACGATCGCGGCGGGGGGGTAGAAAAAGAAACCGGCGTCGGCTGCGCCCAGCATCGCGGTGTCGTTATACGAGTCGCCGGCTGCCATGACCTGAAAATTGAGCGCTTTCAGTGCATTCACGGCCGCCCGCTTTTGGTCTGGCATCCGGAGCCGCCAGCCGCGCACAAAGCCCTCGGTATCAATCTGCAGGCGATGGCAAAGGAGCGATGGCCAGCCAAGCTGGCGCATCAGGGGGCTCGCGAATTCATAAAAAGTGTCCGACAGAATGAACACCTGATAACGCTCACGCAGTCCGTCAAGAAACGCGCGCGCACCTACCATGGGGCCCATACCTTCAATGACCCGCTGGATATCGGCGAGCTTCAAGCCATGGCGTTCAAGCAGCCCCAGACGAAAGCCCATCAGCTTGTCGTAATCCGGCTCATCGCGCGTGGTGCGGGACAGCTCAGCAATGCCGGTTCTCCGCGAGAATTCAATCCAGATTTCCGGGACCAGGACACCTTCGAGATCGAGACAGACGACCTGCACGAGCACGCTCCGATAAGGCGCCGATTAGAAGGGTTCCGGTCGGCAAGCCGCGCATTATAAGGATCTGCCGACGGCCCCAGGGCCGTCAGGGCTCAGCGCTGCTCGAAGACGCCCAGCTTGCGATGTACGGGAGATTCGTCAGCCATCGCGACGAAAGCAGGCGTTTTGGACGACCGGTTCTGCAGTTTGAGCGTGGTCCACCCGGGCACGCACGCCGTGTCGGACTGGGTCAGATCGAGCGTGGTGTCGCCTACCAGCGCCTGCGAATCGCCTTCGACCATGTGCAACATGCGCGCAGCCGACATACGCGGCAGTGATGTTTCCTCGCCGGGACGCAGCATCAGCACCGAAAAAGAAATGGTGTTGAGACAGTCGGCGCCGGTTTCAGGGTTGACGTAGGCCAGCAGGACCGGCTCACGCGAAGGCAGGCTGGTGGCAAGCGCCCCCAGCGCGGCCCGGGTGCGGGCCCAGGGATAGCGCAGCAACGGATACTCGGCGCTTGAGCGCACGCCATCGCGGATCGGCGCGAGTCCGCCCGAGGCATAAGTCCAGGCCGGCTTCGAGGCTTTCTGGGTTTTGCCGTCTATGTGATACGAGCAGTCGATTGCGACCATCAGCGGCACGTCCAGCACATCGAGCCAGATCATCGGCCCAGGACCCTTGTGGCGGTGCTCGTGCCACTGCCAGGTGGGGGTCAGGATGAGATCGCCCGGTTCCATGGGGCAGCTTTCGCCGCCCACGATCGTGACCCCACCGGTGCCCTCCACCACAAAGCGAGCCGCGTTGGGCGTGTGCTTGTGGTTGGGCGCGTTTTCGCCCGGCAACACCAATTGCATGCCGAGATAAATACAGGCCGATGCCTGCAGCGCCTCCAGCCCGCGCCCGGGGTTGGCGAGCACCAGAACCCGGCGCTCGGCCTTTTCCATCGGGGTCAGGTCGCCTGCACGCATCAAAAGCGGCCGGATGTCGCTCCAGGCCCAGCGACACACCTGCGTGGCGCTACGGGGCTGCGTCGGCGGTAGCAACGCGCGCAGGCTGGGCCAGAGTGGAACCAGGTTCCTCGCCCGCAAAGCGTCGAGATAATCGCCAGGTAATTCGTCCAGCGTTCCAAGCGGCTTCATAATCTGGCTTCCCCCCTAGTTGATTGTCCCACTATTTTCCAGAAAGCACGGCTTTCATCAACTTTGGAGTCGGAACCCCCGGACCATGCAACTGCTCACGAGCCTGCTGTTACTGATCGTCGTCGCTCGCCTTCTCGGACATCTGTTCACGCACTGGCGTCAGCCGGCGATCATTGGTGAAATGCTGGCCGGGGTCGTGCTGGGCCCCTCCGTGCTCAACCTGATCCAACCCAACGACGCGCTGTCGGGAATCGCCCAGTTGGCGATTTTCCTCGTGGTGTTGTCTGCGGGGATCGAGATGGACTTTCAGCGCGTGGTGTCAGCCATGCGGGGCCGCGGACTGGTCGTAGCGCTGCTGGGGTTCGCACTGCCGTTCATCGGCGGCGTACTGGTTGCATGGGGCTACGACCTCGACCCGATGAGAACCGTCTTCATGGGGCTCTGCATCGCGGTCACCGCACTGCCGGTGGCCGCCCGGATGTTGTCGGATATGGGGCTGATCAATACCCCGATTGCCCGATACGCGATCGCCACAGCGGTGCTTAATGACGTGGTGGCATTGTTCATCCTTGGCATCGTGCTGGCCCTGCCCGCCGATTCCGGCGCGAACGACCTGCTGAGCAGCGGCCTCGTAGCCTGCGCGAAGCTGCTCGGACTGCTCGCCCTGGTGGCAAGCGCCAACCTGCTGATTCGCTGGCTTGAGGGGCGTGGCATCAACTTGTCCAGCATCAGCGAACGACTGATCGGCACCTTCGGCGCCGAGGCCTTGTTCGGCATGGTGGCGGTGTTCGTGCTGTTTTTCGGAATGGTGAGTGAAAACCTGGGTTTTCACTTCGTGATTGGCGCTTTTTTTGGAGCGCTTCTTCTCGACCAGCGGCAGTTCGCGCCCGAACGTTTCGAAGATCTCAAGCGAACGCTCGCCTCGGTGAGCGCAGGCTTTCTGTCACCGATCTTCTTTGCAGATCTGGGCCTTGACTTCACCTTCCGATCGTTCGGACAGATCGACTTCATGGTGGTGGTGCTGCTGGTATCGATCGCCACCAAGCTGATTGCCGGTTGGTGGGGCGGGCGGCTGATTGGCATGGCCCACCGCGAAGCCTTTGCGCTGGGCGCCGTTTTGAACGGGCGCGGCGTCATGGAACTGGTGGTCGCAACCATCGCCTACGACCGGGGACTCATCGGGCCCACCATGTTTTCGGTGCTGGTGCTGATGGGCGTGGTTACCACAGTGCTGAGCCCCATCCTCCTGAACGCTGCGCTGGGGCGCGAGGCACGCGAACGCTACAGCCGCGCGAACGCCGACCCCGCCGCCAAAGCCGCCCCTCAGGACAAGTAGTCGGCCCGCAATGCGCGCCGCCAGTCGCCGCCCTGGCCCGGCGATAACGCACCGATCCGCTCGAGGCCACGTTGCATGGTGACCATGCCAGTTTCATCAAAGCTGCCATCGCTCCAGAAACCGCTGCCCGCGAGCAGGCGCTCCACGACGGCAAGCGCGGCAGCGGGTTCCACACCGTAGTGCCCGGTGATCACCAGCGCGCCCTGCACTGGCTCATCGCGAATGGCCAGCACGGCGCGGCGGCGTGCTGCAATGATGCCGCGCAGCGTCTCACCATGCCGAAGCATCCAGTCGCTGCGCACCACGCCAACCGTTTGAACACAGGGTCCCAGCACCTCGTCAGCGCTCCACACGGGTCGCAGCCAGTCTCGTTCGCGGGTAAAGAGCGGCTCGGCAACCATCGCCACATCGACCGTCCCCTCACGAAGCGCAGCGAGTTTCTGGCGGACGGACCCCACGATCCTACGCTCGACACGCGAAGCGAGCCCAACCGAGTCGATCATGGCGCGGCTCACCATATCGCTCAGCGTACCGGGTGCGGTGTAGCCCACCTTGCGGCCAGCGAGGTCGCGCGGGGACGCGATGGCGGATTCACCGCGCCGCACCACCCACACCTGATCGGAAACAGTCTGAACACCGCCGTGAACGATTGACAGTTCGATACGCTGACCGATGGCTGCGATGGCGGCCGGAAGACTGACCTCACCATAGGGCACCTCCGCGGCCATCGCATTTCTAAGCGTTACCCCGCCTTCGGACGAGCCGATGAACCCTCTCACGCCTAAGCCCGCCATCTCGCCGAACCAGCCACGTTCGCGGGCGAGCAAAAACGGGACAGCATGCAGCCGGTTGTCGATCTGCGCCACCGTGAGGTCGTGCTGGCGCGCCTGCGTCACATGGTGAAACGATGCAAGGCCCGCGAGTGCCGCTGCGGTCATCCGCCCGAAAGCACGCCGTGACGGCATGCACCCACCCATCACCCACCCCTCCGTATTCGGTAACTGTCCGGATCGCAATTATTCGCCTGTGGTGTGAGTTTGTACTGTCGGGCTACTCCAGACCGGCCAGTATAGCGCCGGCACCCGTACGCTGGGCCGCCGCTGGGCCGCCGCTGGGCCGCTTCCGCACCCGCCTCGGAGCCTGCTTTGTCGGTCTGGCGCTACACTGTTCACCTCAGCCACACGGAAGGAATCCGCCATGATCAGGTTCTGGTACAACCTCGCCCCCAATCCGATGAAGGTTGCGCTGCTACTCGAGGAAATGGGTGTGGCTTATGAAGCGATTCCCATCGACACCCGCAAGGGTGAACAGCACACGGCTGACTTCAAGGCCATCAACCCGAACGCAAAGGTTCCTGCGATCAATGACGCGGGGACGGTGGTCTTCGATAGCAACGCCATCCTTCTCTGGCTCGCTGACAAGCACGGGCGATTTGTCGATCGTGATCCTGCATCAACCGAACGCGCTCAGACACTATCCTGGCTCATGTTCATTGCGAGCGGGATCGGCCCGTATTCCGGTCAGGCGGTTCATTTTCGGACCGCAGCCCCCGAGCCCAGGGAGTACGCGCTCAACCGCTACGATTTCGAAGCTCATCGTCATTGGGGAATCCTCAACGACCATCTCGCCTCACGCACCTGGATGGTCGGCAACGACTACGGCATTGTCGACATGGCGTTCTGGGGCTGGGCCCGAATGATTCCGTTTGTGCTCGATGACAAGGAGGCGTGGTCGCGCTATCCGCACCTGAAGCGCCTGCTCGATGCGATCAATGCCCGCCCGGCGGCCGCCCGGGTTGAGGAACTTCGCAAGCGCCACAGTTTCAAGACCGACATGGATGACGCCGCGCGTCGGGCCATGTTCCCCCAGAACGAGCGGCTCAACAGACGCTGAACGGTAAGCGGCCGGGCACTTGCCTGCGCGGCGTCTTGTCAATGGATCCCAACATGAATTCACGTCCGCTGATCGTTGGCCTCGGTGGCACGGCACGCGAGGGCTCAACTGCGGAGAGGGCGCTGCGGGCCGCGCTCGCCCGCGCCGAGTATCTGGGCTGTGACACCGCATTGTTTGCCGGCGGCACCCTGCCAGCCGAGATTTACGACCCGGGCAGCCCTGGGCGCAGCAGTCAAGCGCGGTCGATGGTTGACGCCCTGAGGCAGGCCGACGGTGTGATCATCGCAACCCCGGCCTACCACGCGAGTGTGTCGGGTCTTGTGAAAAACGCCATCGATTTCATCGAAGACCTACGAAGCGATCAGCGGGTGTACCTGCAGGATCGGGCGGTGGGTACCATTGTGTGCGCGGACGGCCCACAGGCCATGGGCGCAACGATTGCAGCGCTGCGAGCCATCGTGCATTCGCTGCGAGGGTGGCCTACGCCCTACTCTGCCGCCATCAATTCGCGCGAGCGGCCGTTCGGCCAGGACGGCCAGCCCGCCGACCCCGCCGCCATGCAGGCCTGCGAGATGGTGGCTGATGAGGTGGTGCGCTTTGTGCGGCGGGGCGCGTCGGCGTAGTGAGGCGTCTCAGCGGCCGCCAGTACCGCCTGGGGGCAACCGTACCGCGCACAGTTTCCAGTCGAGCCATCCCCTCCGCTCAAACACCAGGCCGAATTCACTGGGCGAAGCCACTGATGCCGGCGCAACCGGATCGGCGCGAGACACCCACACCATCATCCGATTCGCCGAGACGCGCTCCGGGCGCCATTTGAAGCGTGCCGGCTCAGCGGCGCCGCTGCCCTGCGCCCCGCCCGGCGCAGATGCCCCGCCCGGCGCTGCGCCGGGACCCGATGCGGTCCCGCCTCGCTGCGAACCGCTTCCGCTTCGAGAAACTCCGCTTCCCTGTGTGTCACCGCCAGCCTGCGGGCCGCCGGCCCCGGGCCCGCGATCGCGTTCAGCTGCCGCGCGACCCGGCAAGACGAACTGGCCATCACGAATCGCCCGAACAAAAAACTCGGGCCGAACCATGACATCGACCAGTTTGTCGACCAGCGCTGATGCCAGCACTGCACCCAGCGCAGCCCCGGTTCGACCCGCCTCGCCGAGCCCCGAGGCCCCATCGCGCAAACGCCCGGCCAGCGCCGAGTTGAACTCACCCTTGAGACTTTCCCGAAGCCGGGGATAGTCGATCACGTCGCTTAACGCCTGCGCATCATTACGCTCGGCTGCCCCTTTGGCCTGATTCAGCACCCACCAGGGGGAGAACCACCAGGCACCCGCGGCCAGGCCGGCAGCGATCACCAGCACCACGATCAAGACGCGCGCTTTCATCGGCTGCGCTCTGTCAACTCAGACGATCTGCGTCTCATGAGGCCACCCCCATCCGCTCGGCCATCCGTGCCCGCCAGCGTTCATGCGGTTCAAAACCTGGCAGCGAGCGGGCGTGCCCCTCGAGCGTACGCATCAGCGTCTCATCACCCTGCGTGAGGTCGACCTGTTCGCGCATCGGCTGCGTGACGTACCAGGGCAGATTGAAATACACCTCGATACGGTTTCCTTCGGGGTCTCGGCCGTAGAGAGACACCGCATTACCATGTGTAACTGGAGTCAACTCACGCGCGCCAGCGGCGGTCATACGCTGATAAGCAGCCTTGAGCGTGGCAAGACTGTCGCAGCGGAAGGAAATCTGATTGATCGGATTGAATCCCGAGTCGGCTGGCCGGCCGGTGGCCAAGACCAGCTGGTGGTGTTCGTCGGGATCACGGCTGAGAAAGACCAGATCGAACGGCCCATTCGGGCCGGCAAGCTGACCCCGATCGGTCACAGTGAACTCGAGCACCTCGGTATAAAAGCGCTCCATGCGGGCGATGTCGGTGACGAACATGCCGAAGTGCGCGAAGGTGAGACCAGGCCTGCTCATACAGGAAGCTCCTAGGGTGGGCGCCGCCGGATTCGGGAAGGGGTTTGACAGCGCGCCCAGGATGCACTTTACTCCGCGGCTGGCTGCGGCAGCAGCCCCTTCAACGGCGATGCGATACGACATCGGCGGCCACTGTCTATCAGGGAGATCGAATTGAAACTCGCCAGCTTCGTCCGCAACGGACAGAACAGTTACGGTGCAGTCGTTGGCGACCGTATTGTCGACCTTGGTGCGCTGCTCGGCAAGCGCTACGCCGACCTGAAGTCCCTGCTCGCGGCTGACGCCCTCGCCGCAGCGGCCCAGGCGATTACCGGCCGCCAGGCCGACTGCGCGCTGTCATCGGTACAGATGCTGCCGGTCATCCCCAATCCCGGCAAGATCTGGTGCTGTGGGCTGAACTATGCCGATCATGTGCGCGAGACGCAGCGCGACTTCACCGAGCAACCCACGTTTTTTCAGCGGTACGCCGACTCCCAGGTGGGCCACAACCAGCCGCTGCTGCGCCCGCGTGAATCCATCCAGTTCGACTATGAAGCGGAAATTGCCGTCGTCATCGGCAAGCCCGGCCGCCGGATCAGCCGCGAGCAGGCGGGCGCTCATGTGGCAGGTTACGCCTGCTCCAACG
>SYIM01000239.1 GCA_005798775.1 Burkholderiales bacterium | reverse complement strand
CCAATGGCATCACGGCACTTGCGTTCGTGAATACGCTCCTTGCCACCGCGGCGGCGACCGTTGCCTGGATGTTCGGCGAGTGGACGAGCAAGGGCAAGCCCTCGATGCTGGGCGCAGCCTCCGGTGCGGTGGCGGGCCTGGTTGCGATCACGCCGGCGTGTGGCTTTGTGGGTCCGATGGGTGCGCTCATCATCGGTCTGGTATCGGGCGTGCTCTGCCTTTGGGGGGTGAACGGACTGAAGCGCATGCTGGGCGCCGATGACTCGCTCGACGTGTTTGGTGTGCACGGCGTGGGGGGCATTGTTGGCGCCATCCTGACCGGTGTCTTCGCCTCGCCCACCCTCGGCGGCACGGGTATCTTTGATTACGTGAAGAACGCGGCCAACCCCGAGTATTCGATGGGCGCCCAGGTCTGGATCCAGCTGCAGGGTGTTCTGATCACGGTCGTTATGTCGGCAGTAGTCGCCTTCATCGCCTTCAAGATCGCTGACCTTCTCATCGGTCTGCGGGTGCCCGAAGACGAGGAACGCGAGGGCCTGGACATCGCCTCGCACGGCGAGACAGCCTATCACCGCTGACCTGTTGCGGCGGGTCGATGGCGGGACGCGCACAGAGCGCGTCCCGTCTCATTTGATCGGCTGCGAGCAGAGTTGTCCCAGGGACAAGTAGAATCGGGGTTCATCAGCCAACCGACCGGGTGGCCGCGTGCGAGGCCTGCAAGGTGCCTCGTGCAGCGTCTGCTCCGTACCCATGGTCCCGCATCTCGTTACCGCCCAATCCGGCCCGCTCCTCGATCTCGAGCGCCGGATGCTTGCCGCCACTGCCCAAATCGAACGCTGGTTCCGACTCGAGTGGCAGGATCACACGCCGCCGTTCTACGGGTCGGTGGATCTGCGAAACGCCGGTTTCAAGCTCGCCCCCGTTGATACGAACCTGTTCCCGGGGGGCTTCAACAATCTTTCGGAGCCCATGCTGCCGCTTGCTGTGCAGGCGGGCATGGCAGCGATCGAAAAATACTGCCCCGATGCCCGCAATCTGCTGCTGATTCCCGAGAACCACACCCGTAACACCTACTATCTGCAAAACGTGGCGAGGCTTTGCCAGATCCTGCGGCAAACCGGCCTCGATGTTCGCCTGGGCTCGCTCAACCCCGAGATCACCGGACCCACCGATCTCGAGCTGCCTGACGGTCAGACGATCCATCTCGAGCCGCTGCAGCGCAAGGCGCGCCGGATCATGCTCGAAGGGTTCGATCCCTGCGCCATTCTGCTCAATAACGACCTGTCCGCGGGCACCCCCGCGCAGCTCACCGATCTGTCCGAGCAGGTGTTGTTGCCGCCGCTTCATGCCGGTTGGTCGGTTCGCCGCAAGACCCGCCACTTTGCCGCCTACAACGAGGTGGCCAAGCGTTTTACCAAGTTGCTTGATATCGATCCCTGGCTCGTCAATCCGTATTTCGCAGCCTGCACCCAGATCGATTTCCAAGCGCGAGAGGGCGAGGAGTGTCTGGCTACCGGGGTTGAGACGCTGCTGCGGCAGATTCGCGCCAAATATCGCGAATACGGTATCGACGAAACGCCGTTTGTAATCGTGAAGGCCGATGCCGGTACCTACGGCATGGGCGTGATGTCGGTCAAGGATCCTGCGGAAGTGCGCAATCTCAACCGCAAGCAGCGAAACAAGATGTCGGTGGTGAAGGAGGGCCTGCAGGTGAGTGACGTGATTTTGCAGGAAGGCGTCCATACGGTTGAATCAGTCGAGGGCGGCATCGCCGAGCCCGTGGTTTACATGATCGACCGCTATGTGGTGGGCGGGTTTTATCGCGTGCACGCCTCGCGCGGGCGCGACGAAAACCTGAACGCTCCCGGCATGCACTTCGTGCCCCTGCCCTTTGCATCGAGCTGCAATCTGCCCGATACCCGCAGCGCGCCCGATTCAGCCCCCAACCGCTTTTACGCCTACGGCGTGGTGGCGCGGCTCGCACTCCTTGCCGCCTCGGTGGAGCTCGAACAGACCGACCCTGATCCCGCGCGCTATGGTTGAGTGCCATGGGCTGCGCGCCCCTCTGTGATTCCGGACTCTCTGATGCGCATCCTGGTCATTGCCGATCCGCTTGCCTCGTTCAAGCCCTACAAAGACTCCACCTTCGCGATGATGCTCGAGGCCGGGCGCCGCGGGCATGTGCTCTACTTCTGCGAGCAGCACGCGTTGGGGTCGCGCGGCGGGCGGGTGCGCGGGCGCGTCGCGCCTCTCACGCTCGTTGATAGCCTGGGCGAGCGTGAAGTGTGGTGGTCGCTTGAGGCCGAGCGTGATGAGGCGCTTGCCGACTTCGATGCCGTGCTGATGCGCAAGGACCCCCCGTTTGACATGGAATACGTCGCCTCCACCTGGCTTCTTGAGCAAGCGGGGCGTGAAGGTGCCCGCGTATTTAACGATCCGCGCGCGGTACGCAATCACAACGAAAAGCTTGCGATTCTCGAATTTGCGCGTTTTACGGCTCCCACTATCGTTACCCGCAGCGCCGATGACCTGCGCGCGTTCGTGATGGAGCACCGCGAGGCGGTCTTCAAGCTCCTCGATGGCATGGGCGGCATGTCGGTATTTCGCGCCCGTGCCGATGATCCCAACCTGTCGGTCATCATTGAAACCATGAACCGGTTTGGTGAGCGTACCGTCATGGCGCAGCGCTTCATCCCGGCCATCAGCGAAGGCGATAAGCGGGTGCTCCTGATCGGCGGCGAGGTGGTGCCGTACTGCCTCGCGCGAATTCCGCGGGCGGGCGAATTTCGCGGCAATCTCGCAGCCGGCGGGCGTGGGGTGGCGCAGGCCCTCTCCGATCGCGACCGCGAGATCGCGCAAGCGCTCGCGCCTATCCTTTTCAGCCGCGGGCTGCTCCTGGTGGGGCTCGATGTGATCGGCGACAACCTCACCGAGATCAATGTCACCAGCCCCACCTGCTTTCGAGAAATCACTGCGCAAACCGGGTGCGATGTGGCGATGCTGTTCGTCGATGCGCTCGAGTGCGCGGTGAGCGGTGCGGCGGCCGGCGGGACGGTTGCGCGTGGGCTCACGAGCTGATCCCTCGGGAGAGGCCACGATGATCGGCATCCTGCTCGTCTCCCATGAGCCGCTGGGCACGGCGCTTCTCAACTGCACGCGCCACATTTTCGGACGTCTGCCGGTGCAGCTGGCCGCGCTCGATGTCATCCCTGACGAAGATCCTGAGGTCGCGCTGAACGCTGCGCGCCAATTGCTCGCTCGTATCAATGACGGGAGCGGCGCGCTGGTGCTCACCGATGTATTCGGGGCCACGCCCTCGCGTATCGCCGTCCAGTTGGCCGAACGCGAGCGTGTGGTCGTGGTGGCGGGCGTCAATCTGCCACTGCTTATCAAGGCGCTGGGCAATCGCCGCGGGCCGCTTGACGAGTTGGTGGAAACGCTCGTTGACGCTGGCCAGCGCGCGATCCGTCTGGTCGACCCCGCCGAGCTCGCGGGCGCCGAGCCCCGTTCCACCGGGGAGCCGACCGATGGCGCGCGCTGAAGTGACCGTAGTCAACCGCCTCGGGCTCCACGCGCGCCCCTCGGCCAAGGTCACCGCGACGGCGGGGCGCTTCCGCGCCGAGGTCTGGTTGTCGCGCAACACCCGAAAGGTCAACGCCAAGAGCATCAGGGGGGTGATGATGCTTGCGGCCGCGCGCGGGAGTACGCTGGTGGTTGAAGCCGAGGGCCCGGATGCCGACCAGGCCGTGGCGGCGCTGGTCGATCTGATTGGATCGGGGTTCGGCGAGGAGCTCTAGCGTGTTGCGACTCTCGGGAAGTGGGGTCGGTGGCGGGATTGCGATCGGGCGCGCGCGCGTGCTTGAGGTCGCCAGCCGAGACGTGCCGCGGCGCCGCATCGAGCCTGCCGACATCGAGGCCGAGCAGCTGCGGCTTTCTCAGGCGGTCAGCCAGGTGAAGGCCGAGCTCGCGGCGCTGGTGGAAGGCCTCCCGCAGGGCGCGCCCACCGAGGCTGCGGCGCTCCTTGAAGTGCACGCCATGATTCTCGATGACCCGGCACTGAGCGGCGCCGCGCGCGCCTCGATCGTCGATCACCTCTGGAATGCCGAATGGGCGATGTCGGCGCAGGCCGGTCATCTTGCAGCCCAGTTCGAGGTGCTGGATGACGCCTATCTGCGCGAGCGCGGACGCGATGTGCAGCAGGTGGCCGACCGGGTGATGCGCGCGCTCGCCGGACTTGGCGGGCCGCTTGCCGACGGCAGCGAGCCAGTGATTTTTGTGGCCGAGGACATCGCGCCCGCCGATATGCTCACCATGCGATGTGCACTGGGCTTTGCCATCGACCTGGGCGGCACGACCTCGCATTCTGCGATCCTTGCACGCAGCATGAATGTCCCGGCTGTCCTGGGCCTGGGTGCTGCTCGTATGCAGATTCAGGATGATGACTGGGTGATCCTGGACGGCGATGCCGGGGTGGTCATCGTGGCACCGACCAGCGCGGCGCTCGCCGACTATCATTCCCGGCAGGCAGCCGGTGTGCGTGAGCGCGCAAAGCTTCGTGCGCTGACCGGGGTGGCCGCGGTCACCCGTGATGGGCAGGCGATCTCGCTTCAAATCAATATCGAGCGCCCCGATGAGGCGCGCGAAGCGGCTGAGTCGGGCGCCGAGGGTGTGGGGCTGTTCCGCTCAGAGTTTCTTTTCATGAACCGCGCTGAGCTGCCCGGCGAAGACGAGCAGTTTGAGGCGTATCGGGAGGTGGTGCAGGCGCTCAAGGGCCGTCCGGTCACCATTCGCACGATCGATATCGGTGCCGACAAGACTCTCAACAGCGGCGTAGCGCCGCCCGCATCCACCGCCAACCCTGCGCTGGGCCGCCGCGCCATTCGCTACAGCCTTGCCCACCCCGGGGTGTTCCTTGCGCAGCTGCGCGCGATTCTGCGCGCCGCGGCCTGCGGTCCGGTCCGGCTTCTGGTACCCATGATCGCGCACCATCATGAGGTCGACAGCCTCATGACGCTGCTCGCGCGTGCCCGTGAAGACCTGCGCGCCGCCCGGCGCGCGTTTGACCCGGCGCTCCCGATTGGCGCCATGATTGAGGTTCCAGCCGCGGCGCTCTGCGCAGGCTACTTCGCACGACGCCTCGATTTTCTTTCGATCGGCACCACTGACCTGATCCAGTACACGCTTGCCATCGATCGCGTCGATCACGAGGTGGCACCGCTCTACGACCCGTTTCATCCTGCGGTGCTGCAGTTGGTTGCAGGCACGATCCGGGCAGCCCGCGAAGCCGGTCGGCCGGTCTCGGTATGCGGCGAGTTGGCGGGCGACTGGCATGCCACGGCGCTGCTGCTGGGCATGGGGTTGACCGAGTTCTCGATGCAACCCGCGAGCCTGCTGCGTGTCAAGCGGGAAATCCTGCAGGCCGATACTCGCTGGCTGTCGCGCCGGGTGAGCCGCATCGTGAGGGGCAATGACCCGGTACGCGTGGCGGCTGCGCTGGAGCGGCTTGCGCGTGGCGGCCCGCCGGGCCTCGGTTAGCGTCAAGCCCGCCGGTACTCACCCCGGCTTGCCCGGTATTTGACGGATTGCCGCGGTCAGCTAAACTTCTCTCCAGCATTGATCGCGCTGATTTGATGACTAGCTTGCGGGCGCGTAACAAGTTCGGCTAAAGCGGTGCGGTTCCTGCCCACCCGATCCGAAGCCAGCAAGCCGGTCGGGTTTTTTATTTTCGGGCCCCTTTTTCCAGTTGCGCTTTAATGACCACCCTCACCGTTGAGCCCCAACGCATGCGTTTTGCCGAGCCGCTCGCACTCGCGAGCGGCGCCGCGCTCGGCGGGTATGAGCTCGTCTACGAAACCTACGGGGAACCCAACGCCGACCTGAGCAACGCGGTGCTGGTGTGCCATGCGCTCAATGCCTCCCATCGCGTGGCGGGTGTGTCGGTTGACGACCCACAGGACATCGGCTGGTGGGACAACATGGTGGGGCCCGGCAAGCCGGTGGATACGCGCCGTTTCTTTGTGATCGGGGTCAACAATCTCGGCAGCTGCTTTGGCTCCACCGGTCCAATGTCGATCAATGCCGCCACGGGTAAGCCCTATGGCCCTGATTTTCCGGTGCTCACCGTCGAGGATTGGGTCCATAGCCAGGCGAGACTCGCCGACCGGTTGGGGATCCGGCAGTTTGCTGCGGTGATGGGGGGAAGCCTGGGCGGCATGCAGGCGCTCGCCTGGAGCACGCTCTATCCTGAGCGGCTGCGGCACTGTGTGGCGATCGCCACCGCGCCGCGGCTGTCGGCACAAAACATCGCCTTCAACGAAGTGGCGCGGCGTGCGATTCTCACTGACCCCGAGTTTCACGGCGGGCGCTTCTACGAGTACGGCGTGGTGCCGTCACGCGGTCTGCAGGTGGCGCGCATGCTCGGCCACATCACCTATTTGTCCGACGACTCGATGGCAGAAAAATTCGGCCGGGCGTTGCGCGACAACACCGAGCGCGCGCATCCGGGCGACTATCGCTTCACGTTTGATGTCGAGTTTGAAATCGAGTCGTATTTGCGCTACCAGGGCGAAAAATTCGCCCGCTATTTCGATGCCAATACCTATCTGCTGATCACCCGCGCGCTCGATTACTTTGACCCGGCGCGCGCGGCCGACGGTGATCTGTCGCGGGTGCTGGCGTACGCGCGCGCGTCATTTCTTATCGCCTCGTTTACCACCGATTGGCGCTTCGCCCCTGAGCGCAGCCGCGAGATCGTGCAGGCGCTTCTGAAGGTGGGCCGGCGCGTGAGCTACGCTGAGATCGACGCCCCGCATGGGCACGATGCCTTTTTACTTGAGGATCCGCAGTATCACACGATCGTGCGCGCCTATTTCGAACGGGTCGCAGCAGAAATCGCCGGAGGCTCCGATGAGCGTTGAGGCGAGCATGGCGTCGGGCGCTGCCGCACCGCTGCGCCCCGACCTGGCGCTGATTGCGCAATGGATTCCGCACGGCGCGAGGGTGCTCGATCTGGGTTGCGGAGATGGGGCGCTGCTCGATTACCTCGGCCGCGAGCGCGGCTGCACGGGCTATGGCGTGGAAATCGATGACGCTCGGGTGCTAGCCTGTGTGCGCCGCGGTGTTGATGTGATCCAGCGTGACATTGAGGCCGGGCTTGGCATGTTCGGTGCGGGGGCCTTCGATGTCGTGGTGCTGTCGATGGCGTTACAGGCCACGCACCAGACCGAGAAAGTGCTGGCTGAAATGAGCCAGGTGGCGGCCCAGGGAATTGTGTCAATTCCTAACTTCGGTCACTGGTATCACGCCTGGTCGATCCTCATGGGGCGGATGCCGGTGTCGCGCGAAATGCCTTATCAGTGGTACGACACGCCGAACCTGCACCTCGCCACGATCCGCGATTTCGAGGAGTTCCTCGAGCGGCTAGAACTATCGATCCTGCGGCGCGTATTTCTTGCGAACGGGCGAACGATCGAGCGCTTGCCTGGCCTGCGCGCTACGCAGGCGATCTACAGTTTCAGGCGCGGCTGAGCTAGTGCGGGTCGGGCACACGCGGGCTTCGCCTGGGGGCGGGCCGCCCGAGGGCTGGGGCACACGCGGGCTGCGCCTCGGGGGGACGGGCTGCGCCTCGGGGGGACGGGCTGCGCCTCGCTTGGCCGCCGGCGCCTCCCCGGCTTACCGCAGGCCGGTCAGCCGTAACGCAACCCCGGCCGCGCCGAACACGGCGAGAGTCGTGATCACCGGCCACTTCCGGCGCGCAAGCAGCCACCAGGCGAGCGCCACCGCTAAGAGCGCGAGCGGATCAACCCCGCCGTCCGCGCGAACGCTCACCGCCCGCGCGAGCACGACCGCGAGGCTTGCGATCACGCCGACAACAGCGGCAGTGATCGCGGCGAGCGTCGCATCGAGCCGCGGGAGGTTGCGAGTTGCCTCGACCAGAGGTCCGCCCGCGAGAATGAAGATGAAAGACGGTAGGAAGGTGAAATAGGTGGCAACCAGCGCCGCCGCAAAGCCGGCGTTCGCCAGGCTGTCGGCGCCGAAAATCTGCTGGGTCCAGCCACCGATAAAACCGACGAAGGCCACGATCATGATCAGCGGTCCGGGCGTCGTTTCGCCCAGGGCGAGGGCGTCTAGCATCTGCGCCGACGTGAGCCAGCCGTAGTGCTCGACGGCCGCCTGGTGGACATAGGGCAAGACGGCATAGGCACCGCCAAAGGTGACCAGCGCGGCCCGAGTGAAAAAGCCCGCCATCTCGATGAGCGCGGTGCCGCTCGCGCCGGACCTGTGGCAGAGGAGCCAGCCGAGCGTCCAGAGTGCGAGGCCGGTCGCGATAATTGCGAGCAGGTGCGCGGGCCGCGCCCGGGCGTGTGCCGGTGCTGGCGTATCGTCGTCGATCAGCACGCGCGCAAGGGGGGCGGCGCCGCCCGGCCGGGCAGCCGACGCTACCGATCCCCCTGCCGAGGGTGAGTGCGCCGGGGCGGTGGCCGCTCGCGGCGTGACAGCATGAGGGGCGTTCGATCGCGGATGACTTGCCGTTGGCCCCTGCGCCAGGGGCTTTACACGTCCACCTATCAGCCCCACCAGCGCGGCGGCGGCGATCACCAGCGGAAACGGCAGGCCGCCCAGATGAAGCGCGACGAAAGCGCCGACTGCGATCAGCCCCAGATGAACCTGCCGGAGGGTTCGTGAGCCCATTCGCCAGCCCGCCACCAGCACCAGCGCCACCACCGCTGGTTTGATGCCTTCCAGGAGTCCGCTCACGGCAGGGAGGTGTCCGTACGCCATGTAGCCCCAGGCGATCAGGGTGATCAGGATGAAGGATGGCAGCACAAAGAGCAGCCCGGCGAGGATGCCACCCGCGCTCCGGTGCATGAGCCAACCGAGATAGGTGGCAAGCTGTTGCGCCTCGGGGCCCGGCAGCAACATGCTGTAGTTGAGCGCATGCATGAAACGCTTTTCCGAGATCCAGCGCCGGCGCTCGACCAGATGCTCATGCATGAGCGCGATCTGTCCTGCCGGTCCGCCAAAGCTGATGAAACCGAGTTTGAGCCAAAAGAGCAGCGCATCGGCAAACGGAACCGGCGATGACGGGGCAGGTGCCGGCCGAGCGTCGGGGGCCTGTGCGCCCGGATCGCCCGCAGGCTGGGGGGGATCGGGCTGTGTGGTCATTGAGATGTGTCACGGATTCATGGGAAAGTCCAGAGCATAGTGCCTCCCCGCCTCGTCCGCTTGGACTGGCCGCATGGCTGATTGCGGGCTTGCCATCCCAGCCCCGACTATCGGTGCATGACGCATCGATTGCTTCAAGGCGCGCTGGCGCCCTGTTTCACGCCTCCGGCATCGGCTCAGCGCACGCGTTGGGCGCGGTTGCGATGGCGCGCGCATACCCGGGCCGTCGCGCTCGCCGCCGGGCTTTTGCTGGCGCCGGCCGGGCCCGGATGGTCTGCCTGCAGCCCGGCGGGCGGCTGGCCGGGTGCGCCCCGGGCCGCCTCGCCAATCGGGTCGGTGCTCGATGGCCTGGGAATGCTGGGGCCCCTGAGCCGTGCCGAACTTGCGCTGACCGATGCGATGACCGGTTCGCGCGGCAATGCCGTACCCGAGTGCGCGGGCAGCGGGTCTTCACCGACTCAGGCTGAGCCCGCCAGTCTGCCGTCGGCCGGGCCCGAGCGCAGCGCGGGTAACCCCTTCGATGTGGTGACGGGCGGCAAGCACGAGCATCGTATCGATCTGGCGCTGCCTGCCGTCGATACGATCACCGCTATCGATGCGGGCGGCCGGGCCACTGGCGCGCTCGAGCAGGTCTCGGTTGGCGAGTCGCTGCTCCTGCAGTTCAGCCGGTTCTATTCGAGCGCCAACGCGTTCTCTCTTTCCCTCGGGCCTGGCTGGAGCCACAGCTTCGATACGCGGCTCGCACGAAGGGGCCTCGGCCGCGCGCCGGCAAGCGGCCTGCCGGCGGCTGAGTTGCAGCTGTTGCAGGCCGATGGTCGGCGGATCACGATGCAGCCGGTCACGCGACTCTCCGGGGGCCGGGTTCGCTACCAGGGTGTCGATCTGTCCGACGGGGTGATCGAAGAGGACCCGCAGGCATCTGGCCATCCGTGGGTCTGGCGCTGGCCGTCCGGTCGCCGGCTGGTGTTCGATACGCGCGGCCGGCTTTCTCAGGTGCAGGCCCCCGACCTTGACCGATTGGAGCTGGGCTATGACGAACAAGGGAGACTGGTACAGGTGGAAGATCGGCACGGTCGAGCGATCGGGCTCATTTACCAGGCAGGGCGTCTGACCGAGCTGCGGTTACCCGACGGCCAGTCGATCCGCTATGCCTATGACGGCGAGCGGCGGCTTATCGGGGTGCGCTACCCGGATGGCCGGCTGGTTCAGCACCATTATGAGGACGCCGCTGACACCGGGAGGCTCACTGGCACCACCGAACCCGACGGAAGGCGCAGCCGCTTTCGCTACCAGGCTGGCGGTCGGATCGTGGCGAGCGTGAGTGACGTGCATGAACCTGACGCAGCGCTGCTCGCGCAATACCGGTTGGACGATGCCAGCGGCCACTCTGGCGAAACCGAACTCGTCTTCCGTGGTGCGAGCACCCGGTATCGATGGCGGATCGCGGCATCGGGCGAGCCGACGCTGGTGGCGGCTGAGGGTCCGGGCTGTCCGCTCTGTCCGAGCGTCGCGCAAACCGTCCAGCGTGATGTGCAGGGCCGGCCGGTTGGCATCGGTATCTGGCGCCTGGTCTACGACACCTCAGGTCGGGTGACGAGTCTGGCGAGGGGAACCGATGCCGAGGCGCCGGTATGGCGGTTCAGCTATCCCGACGCGGATCCGCTTGCGCGGCCGGCTGCCATCGATGCGCCGGGGGTGCTGGCGGGCCGGCGGCGGCACATCGAGGTTGCGTACAACGATCGCGGGCAGATCATCCGGCTGGTCGAGCGCGGGTGGGCGCCCTACTTCGACGGCGTGCGCCCCGTGGCGCGCGCGGTACGCGTGATTCATGCCGAGAGCGGCGATCTCGCGGGCAAGCGGGTCGCGCTGGAGCAGCTGGGGCCCGAGCCGATTGCGGCGCCAACGACCTGGCCTGCCGGGGGCGCGGCGCACCCCGATACGTGGCCGACGGTGATCGCGCGCACCGAGTTCCGCTACGACCGGCTCCGCCGGCTGGAGGCGGTGGTCCACCCGGAGTCAATCATCCGCCGCGTTGAGCGTGATACGCTCGGCCGACCGGTTCGGGAAACGCTCGCCGATGGCCTGGTGATCGCCCGGCGCTTCGATACGGGGTGGCAACTCGCGCGGCTGGACCACGGCGCGCGGGTGCTTGAGTGGCTGCGCGATCGTCAGGGACGGCTATCCGCAATGGGCCAGGGCGCGGGCCGCCCGGTGCCGGTCGACCACCCCGTCCTGAGTCAACTGGTAAGCGATCACTCATCTCGAAAGCTCGGTTTGAACGGTATTGCCTCTCAGACCACCCAGCCGACCGTGCCGGGCGCCGAGACGCAGCCGCCGGGTAGCCTGCCCCTGGGGCTGCTGATCGCGAGCCCATCACTGGTTCAGGTGGATGCGGATGGTCGGACCACGGAGACCCGGTTCGATGACCTTGGGCGCGTGATCGAGGAGCGCTCGGCGCAGCGCGGGGTTCGCCAGGTGTTCCATGATGCAAGAGGCCACCCGGTGAAGATGATCCTGCCCGATGGCAGCCAGGATCTGCGCGAGTTTGATGCCGCGGGGCGGTTGCTCTCCCGCGAGCAGGTGGCCGCAGGCGGTCGGATCAGCACCCGGTTTTTATGGACAGGGATGCGGCTCGTCGGCCTCAGTCACCCGGAGCATGATCTTCGGGCAATGCATGACGAGGCCGGCCGTCTCAGCCGCCTCACGCATCGACTAGGCATGCAGTCAATCCATTACGACTACAGGTATGACGTAGCCTCCCGACTCAGTGAGCGCTCGCTTGGAGATGGGTTCAGGCTGCGCTATGAGTATGATGCTTCGGGTCGGCCCTACCGGCTTGGACTTCTCTTGCCCGACCGCGCCGACCCCGTCTGGCTGGTCGAGTCGGTCGACTATCAGGCGGGCAATGCGGTCTCCGAACGACTGGGTGCGGGGGTGCGTGCACTTCGTCGGTTTGACAGCGACGGGCGGCTCGCCTCGCTTGACTGGCGCCGCGAGCGCGGCGGCGAGTCGCTTGCCCGCTTCGAGATCCGGCGCCGTGATGACGGTCTGGTGGCAGCGATCGAGCGCCTCGACGGCGAGGAGCGCTTCGGCTTCGATGCGGCGGGCCGGCTGATTGTGCGTGAGTGGCAGCGCGCGGCTGGCGCGACCCTGCACTCGTTTTATCACTACTCGCCGGGGGGCGACCTCAGGCTGCTACGCGATGAGGCAGGCCGTACCGAACCAGTGTTGCCAACTGCAGCCGACCCGGCAGGCCGGCCGCTTCGCCACGGGCCCTGGCTGCTGGGCTATGGTGCATCGGGTCGGATCGAGCGGGCAGAGCGCAGCCCCGATACGTTGCCCGCCCGCGAGCAGACGTCGGCCCCTGCCAGTGCGATCGACTATCGCTACAACGCGTTGGGCGAGCGGGTGCTCAAGCGGGTGCACGGTCCGCTGCCCCGGACCACGCGCTTTCTCTACCATCAAAACGCACTGGTCGCGGAACTGGACGCAGCGGGACGGATCACGCGGCACTTCATCCGCTGGCAGGGCCGGGTGGTGGCAATCGTCGAGCCGGATGTCCAGTCGCAGGCGGCGGCGCGGCGTGGCGTGCGCGCGCCCGCCATCACCTGGCTTCTCGCCGATCCTCTGGGTACGCCGCAGATGGCGGTCGATCAGGCCGGCCGCCCGGTCTGGCAGGCCCGGCTCGGTGCCTATGGCGAGGTGATCGAGGAGGACGGGCGATTTGACCAGCCGCTGCGCTTACCCGGCCAATATCACGATCGTGAGACCGGACTGCACGACAACTATCAGCGCACCTTTGACCCCCGTCATGGGCGCTACCTGGAACCCGATCCGCTAGGGCTTGCGGCTGGCTGGAATCTCCACGCCTATGCGGCTGGCAACCCGGTTCAGGCGACCGACCCCCTCGGCCTGATCCTTTTTGCCTTTGACGGTACCGGCAACAGCGATCCTGCGAACGGCCGCGATACGCTGTCGAACGTCGCCAAGTTTTTCAGTCTTCATGACGCGAGCGACCGCCACTACATGAGCGGTGTGGGGACCCTGGACCGTGGCTCGGGGATCGGCGCCGATGCGTTCGATACCCTGCAGGCCTTGAGCGCGCGTCGCCGGGTCGATCACATGCTGGGCGTGCTCGATCGCGCGCTTCGCTCACCCGAGACCCGCGGCGCACCTGTCAATGTCGATGTGATCGGCTTTTCACGCGGTGCGGCGATGGCGCGTGACTTTGCCAACACCGTTGCTGCCCGCATCAGTAGTGGTCACTATCTGTCGCTCCAGCGCTGCGTGTCGCTTAATTTCATCGGGCTCTGGGATACGGTGGCCCAGTTCGGCTTGAACGGCCAGGCGAACGCGCAGTGGAATCTGGGCGTTCCGCCCCAGGCGCGCGTTGTCGTGCATGCGGTGGCGCTGAATGAGCAGCGCCGGTTCTTTCCCCTGGAATCGATTGGCCCCGATCGGGCGGCACCGGCCGGAGGCTGGCGCCTTGAGCGCGGGTTCATCGGCGATCATGGCGATATCGGCGGCAGTCACCCCAGCGGCGATCTGTCCGACGTTGCACTCGGATGGATGGTTGAGCAGGCGAGAAAGGCGGGAGTCGGTCTGAAGGCACTCGATGTGGCCTGGCAGACGGTGACCGAGCCGATGCTCCATGATGCGCGCAGCCTCCTCGCGCCCGGACCCGATCGGGAGTTCCGCCTCCCGCTTACACGCACGTCGGGCGAGCGGACTGCTGCGCCGCCCGCGTCGCAAGCCACGACCGGCGCTCGCCCGAAGGCGTCAGCCGACCCACGGGGCAGCGGCCGTCCGATGGCGCAGCTGGGCGCGGGCCTCGACCGCAGTCGGGCCGAGGCGATGATCCGGCGCTATCCCTACCTGTTGCGCGGCCGCGACGGTGCGGCAACGCTCGCGGGTACCGTCGACATGTCGGCCTACTCAACCTGGCTCGCCGAGCATTACGCACTCAACGTGCAACATTGACGTTTACGTTAACGTCAATTAGATTTCAGTCTTCCTTTCGCTGGCGGGTCGTCTCTGGTTCGGCCCCCGCTGGCCGCCTGCAGGATCCGCCATGTCCGACCTCTCCGAAAGTGCCCGGCTCGCGCAATATCGCGCGACCAACAAGGTGCGGTTCGTTACCGCCGCCGCGCTGTGTGACGGCCACGACGCCTCGTGGAACCTCATG
>SYIM01000024.1 GCA_005798775.1 Burkholderiales bacterium | reverse complement strand
TCTCGGGCGGCAAAGGCACGGCCCAGGAAAAACTCTCCATCATGGAGTCCTGTGGCATCAAGGTGACGCGCGACCCGTCCGAAATGGGACGCCTTCTGAAAAGCGTGCTGTAAGGCTAACCGCCCGCCTACAGGACTCTTCGCAGTCCAATATCGCGACTTGGCAGGAGACACGCGTGGAAGCCAGCATCGAGTTTGGAACCGCGGCATTCTGGGTGGCACTCACCCAGATCATCTGGGTCAACATCCTGCTCTCGGGTGACAACGCCGTGGTGATTGCGCTCGCTGCGCGGTCGCTACCTCCCAGGCAGCAGAAGCAGGCAATCATGATCGGGTCGGGCGCGGCCATCGTGATGCGGATCGTGCTCACGTTGGTGGCCGTGCAGCTGCTGCTGCTTCCCTATCTCAAGCTGATTGGCGCAATCCTGCTGGTCTACATCGGCGTCACGCTGGTGCTGCCGGAAGGTGACCATGAAGGCGGGGAAGCGGGCGAGGGGCCAAGCATGGCTTCGGCGGTCCGTACCATCCTGATCGCCGATCTCGTGATGAGCCTTGACAACGGGATCGCGGTAGCCGCCGCCGCCAAGGGTTCCACGCTGCTGCTGGTCATTGGCCTCGCACTGTCCATTCCGCTGGTGATTTTCGGATCAGCGCTACTCCTCAAGGTGATCGAACGTTTCCCGATCATCGTTTGGCTGGGGGCTGCGCTCCTGGGCTTTATCGCCGGTGAAATCGGCGTGAGCGATCCCGGCATCAAGACCTGGGCCGAGGGCCTGGCCGCGTCGTTCGGCACCGATATTCATACGCTTGGTAATGTAGCCGGCGCGTTGACTGCAGTGCTGGTGCTTGCCATTGGCAAGGCTTTGCTGATGCGGCGCTCCGGATCACCTGGCGCGGAGGGTGGCTGAGTCCGCCATCCAGGGGGCCGAGCTACCGCTCCCGTATCGCAAAAACGTTTTTCGAATCCTTCCTTTCGAACCCTCACTCGGACAGCTTTGCCAACATGAGCACCACCGACGCCCCGTTTCGCACCTGGATGTGCCTGATCTGCGGTTGGATTTACGACGAAGCCGCTGGCCTGCCCGAGGAGGGCATTGCCCCGGGTACCCGCTGGGAAGATGTGCCCATGAACTGGACCTGTCCGGAATGCGGCGCGCGCAAGGAAGACTTCGAGATGGTCGAGCTCTGAGCTCGACCGGGCGCGGTCAGCCCACTGCTTTCGATTTCACCACCGCATAGCGGGCAAGCGTGGCCTGCCTGGCCTGGTCGTGTTCGACGATTGGGCGGGGGTAGGTGCTGCCAAGCGTCACGCCCGCACCCGCCAGCACCATCGCGGGGCTCAGCCAGGGTGCGTGGATGTCCTTGTTGGACAGATTCGCGAGTTGCGGCAGGTAGCGCCGGATGAATCGGCCTTCGGGATCGAAGCGCTGCGATTGTGTGACCGGATTGAAGATCCGGAAGTAGGGCTGTGCATCACAGCCGCTTGATGACGCCCATTGCCAGCCACCATTGTTGGCGGACAGATCAAAGTCGATCAGGTGTTCGGCGAAGTAACGCTCGCCCCAGCGCCAGTCCAGTCCCAGGTCCTTGGTAAGAAACGAGGCGACAACCATCCGCAGCCGGTTGTGCATGTATCCCGTGCGATTGATCTGCGCCATGGCCGCATCGATCAGCGGGTAGCCGGTGCGACCCTCGCACCAGGCCGCAAAGAGTGTCTGATCATCGGTCCAGCGGATCGTGTCGTATTCAGCGCGGAAAGCGCGTTCCACCACACGGGGGTGGTGCCAGAGAATCTGAAAATAGAAGTCGCGCCAGATGAGTTCCGAGAGCCAGGTGTCGGCACCTGCACGGGCAGCCGGGTCGCTTTCAACGGCGTGACGGGCCAGGCGCGCGGCGTGCCGCACCGAAAGCGTGCCAAACCGCATGTGAACCGAAAGATATGAGGGGCCTTTCACGCCTGGAAAATCGCGTGTCTCTCCGTAGCGACCAATACGGCTGCTGAAGTCGGAGAGCAGCTTTTCAGCGCCTGAACTGCCGGGCACGATGCCGACGTCTGCCATCTGAACGGGCGCAAAACCGAGCGTATCGAGTGTGGGTACGCCAGTCTGATGCCACGCGGTGGGTTCGTCGGTGCCTGGCTGCGGCGCGAGCAGCCGCCCGGCGAGCACCGCGTCGTGGCGGGCCACCGCGCTGGGGGTGGCTTCAAGGGCGCGCAGCCAGGCGCGCTTGTAGGGGGAAAACACCGAGAACGGGCGACCGTCGAGCGTCAGCACTTCGCTGCGATCAAAGACGGCGTGGTCTTTGCAGGTGATGAGCTCGCGGCCCGAGGCGGCGAGCCGCTCCGCCACTTTGCGATCGCGCGCGATCGCCGCAGGTTCGTAATCATGCGCGGCCACCACCACTCGCGTGCCCAGCCGCTGGGCGAGTGCGGGGATCGCCTCGGCCGGCTCGCCATGCGTCACCCACAGGGCACCGCCCAGCTGCCGAAGCCTGTGGTCCAATTCGACCAGGGACTCTCGAATGAAGGCTATCCGGCGGTCAGTGCGCGGTAGCGGGTCGAGAATGCTGCGGTCGAAGACAAAACAGAGCGCCACCCGGTCGGCATGCTTGAGTGCGGTGGTCAGCGCGGCATGGTCATCCAGGCGCAGGTCGCGGCGCAGCCAGACCAGGGCGAGCCCGGCATCAGGGGAGGGCGTGGAGTGTGGGTGGTCGGTCATAGGGGTCTCGGTTACAGGGCGCAGGCGTCGATCATATAATCCGGCCATGATGACCGAATCAGCGAGCGATCTCAGCAACCACTTTCTCATCGCCATGCCCAGCCTGGAAGACCCCAACTTTGGCGGCAGCCTGGTGTTCATCGCCGAGCATAACGAGCAGGGCGCACTCGGCCTGGTCATCAATCGACCCATGGAGATCGATCTGGCCACCCTGTTTCGCCGGATCGAGCTCGAACTCAATCCTTCGGGGCTCGCGCGGTCGGCCGTGATGCAGGGCGGGCCGGTTCAGACCGACCGTGGCTTCGTGCTGCATCAGCCAGTGGGTGAGTGGGGCTCTACAGTCATTGTCAACGATGATATCGGCCTCACCTCGTCGCGAGATGTACTGGAGGCGGTTGCCGCCGGAACGGGACCTGAGCGAATTCTGGTCATGCTGGGCTACGCCGGCTGGGGGCCAGGGCAGCTCGAAGACGAGATCGCGCGCAATGCCTGGCTGACCGTTGAGGCCGACGCTTCGATCATCTTCAATACGTCCGCCGATGTGCGGCTGGCGCGGGCATTTGCGCTGCTCGGTATCAACCCCGCCTTCCTCTCGTCGGCGGCCGGGCATGCCTGAGCGGAATGGAACACTCCTCGGCTTCGATTTTGGGTCATCACGAATCGGCGCGGCAGTGGGCAACACGCTGACCGCGAGCGCGCGGCCGCTCGCGCAGATTGACAACCGAGTGTCGGCGCGCGGGTTTGACGCTATCGGACGGCTGCTCACCGAGTGGCAACCACAACGTCTGGTGGTGGGGCGCCCGCTTCACCCCGATGGCACGCCCCACGACATGACTGTGCGCTGCGAGCGGTTTGCCCGGCAGCTTCATGGCCGGTTCGGGCTCCCGGTCGATCTGGTCGATGAACGCTACAGCACGGTGGAAGCGGAGTCGGGCGGTAGCGGTGGGCGTAACGTCGATGCCCGGGCGGCTGCGATAATCCTGCAACAATATCTACTGAACCGATGAATACACTCGACGTCGAAAGCGCCTACGTGCACCTCCGAGATTCGATCGTCGCTGTCGTGCCTGAGGCGCGAGAGGGGTTATCGGTCGTGGGGGTGCATAGCGGCGGCGTCTGGGTGGCCGAGCGCCTGCGCCGTGACCTGCGTCTGTCGGGGCCTGATGGCGCGTTGTCCAGCGCCTTTCATCGCGACGACTACGGCCGCCGCGGCCTGCCAACCGACCTCAAATCCACTCGTTTCGCCTTCGAAGTTGAAGGTGCAGATATTCTGCTGGTTGATGACATCCTTTTCACTGGTCGCACGGTGCGCGCGGCCTTGAACGAAATTTTCGACTATGGCCGGCCCGCCCGCGTGCGGCTGGCCGTGCTCATCGATCGTGGCGGCCGCGAGCTGCCGGTCGCTGCCGATTTCTGCGGGGTGCGACACGAACTGCCCGCCGATCGCGCCTTCGTGCTGAGCCGCGATGACTCAGGTCGGTTCTCGCTCGTGATCGAGTAACCGGCGGCCCACCGCAATGCCCTCTCGTCATCCGCAACTTAACGTCCACGGCGAACTGAAACATCTGCTCACGATCGAGGGACTGTCCCGCAACCTGATTCATCACATTCTGGACACCGCAGCGGGTTTTCTGGGTGTATCCGACCGTGATGTGAAAAAGGTTCCGCTACTGCGTGGTGTGTCGGTATTCAATCTGTTCTTTGAAAACTCCACCCGAACCCGTACGACCTTCGAGATTGCGGCCAAGCGCTTGTCGGCCGATGTCGTGAATCTGAATATCAATACCTCCTCCACCGCCAAGGGAGAGTCGCTGCTCGACACCATCGACAATCTGGTTGCCATGCATGCCGACATGTTTGTGGTGCGGCATGCGCAAAGCGGTGCGCCGTTCCTGATTGCCGAACACGT
>SYIM01000238.1 GCA_005798775.1 Burkholderiales bacterium | reverse complement strand
GTCCACGCACGCTTTCAATGCGATGCTGAAAACGCTTGAAGAGCCCCCGCCTCACGTGCTCTTCATTCTGGCAACAACCGACCCGCAGAAGGTTCCGGCCACGGTGTTGTCCAGGTGTCTGCAGTTCAATCTGAAAAATATGACACCGGCCGCGATCGCCTCGCATCTGGCCGGGGTACTCGATGCCGAGCGCGTTGCCTATGACGCGCCGGCGCTTGCCCTGATCGGGCGCTCGGCCGGCGGCAGCATGCGCGATGCGCTGTCTTTGCTAGACCAGGCGATTGCCTTTGGTGGTGGCAGTGTGGCCGAGGGGGCTGTCGGCGAAATGCTGGGCGCGGTTGACCAGGACTGGATCGATACGCTTTTTGATGCGCTTGGCAACGCTGACGGCGCGGCCCTGGTCGGGGTCGCGGACGCGATCGCCGAAGCGGGGTCTTCGTTCGAGCGTGTGCTCGATGAGCTCGCGCTGCGGCTGCATCGTGTGGCGCTCGTCCAGGCGGGCGTGCGTGTGGACGAGGTCAGTCTTGAAGCCTGTGAGCGGCATGCGCGGCAATTTGCGCCTGAAGATGTACAGGTCTATTACCAGATTGTGGTTCATGGTGCGCGCGACCTGCCGCTTGCTCCCGATCCGCACGCCGGCTTTTCCATGACACTGCTGCGGCTGCTTGCCTTTCGCCCGGAAGGGGGAGAGGTAGCGCCACCGGTTCCCGCCTCTGGGGACGGTACCCGTTCCGCTTCCGAAGCATCGCCTGGCGTACCTCGCTCGCCGGGGACGGCAACCGGAACGCAGGCGCTCCAGGTACTGCGTGCAGCCGCCCCGTCGCGACCGGCGAGAAGTGCGACGACACCTGGGGCCGTGCGCGAGGCGTCTGCTCCGGCCGAAGCGAGCGCTTGGCGACAGCCTGCGGACCCGTCCGAGGTCACGCCTTCCGGGGCTACTGCGCCACGGGGCCTTCGGGTCGGCATAGAATCGATTCCTGCCAACCCTGGCATGAGCAGCCGTGCTGAGCCCACGCCCGCCCTGTCGGTGGCCGGTCTGGCCTCGATCAAATCGTCCGCGGGAGCGGCCTCCGGCCCCGCGCCCGCGGAAGCGCCAGAGGGCGCTGCTTCCAACCTTGCTGCGCTTCGCTCCGTCTCGCCAGATGCCGCCTCAAGCGGCCGTGCACCCGGATTCTTCGATGGCGACTGGCCCGCACTCGCCCGCCGACTGGACGCGGTGGGTCTTCTTGGCCAGTTTCTTCAGCAAAGCGAACTCCTATCCGCCGACCAGGACGGGTTTCACGTCCGGGTGCCCATCCGGCCGCTCGCCGAAGCCAGTACCGTGGCGCGGGTTCGGGAAGTTCTTTCGCAGCACTTTGGCCGGCCGGTTCGCTTGCAGGTCGAGGTCGGCGCCGTGGCGGGGGTGACTGCCGCGCGGGTCGTCGAGCAGGAGCGCGGCGAACGCTTGGAGGCGGCGCGGGAGTCCCTCGAATCCGATCCGTTCGTCCGGTCGCTGCTCAGCGATCTGGGTGGACGCATTCTTCCCGACTCGGTGGTACCGGTTCCCGGTGGTACAGGCTGAGTGCAGCTCTTTTTGCAGGAGACTTCTCGATGATGAAGGGACAGCTTGCGGGTCTCATGAAACAGGCCCAGCAGATGCAGGACAACCTCAAACGCGTGCAGGAACAGCTCGCCGAGGTCGAGGTTGAAGGACAAGCTGGTGCCGGACTGGTGAAGGCGGTGGTCAACTGTCGTAACGAAGTCCGGCGACTCACCATTGACCCCAGCCTGCTAGCCGACGATTGCGACATGCTCGAGGACCTGGTGGTGGCCGCGCTGAACGATGCGCTTCGGCGTGCCGAGCAGACCGCCTCGGAGCGTATGGGGTCGGTCACCGCCGGCCTGCCGCTGCCCCCCGGTTTCAAGATGCCGTTTTGAGCGCCAGCGCGTCACCGGGTACGTAATGAAGGGGCTGGCTGCGCTTGACCGGCTGACGGCGGCACTCAAGCGTCTGCCTGGGGTCGGGCCGCGCTCGGCGCAGCGCCATGCTTTCTATCTTCTTCAGCACGACCGCGAAGGCGCCGAGCAGCTTGGGCGAGCGCTCGCTGATGCATTGGTCCAGATCCGTCATTGCACGCGCTGCAACACCTTCAGCGAGGCTGAGATCTGTGACACGTGCTCTTCGCCGCGCCGTGATCCGTCACAGCTCTGCGTGGTTGAAACGCCAGCTGATCAGCTGATGCTCGAGCAGACCATGGCCTACAACGGCCTCTACTTTGTGCTGATGGGGCGTCTGTCGCCGATCGAGGGGATCGGCCCTCGCGACTTGCACTTTGACCGGTTGATCGCGCGGGCGACCGATGGCGCGGTGCGCGAAGTCATCCTGGCCACCAACTTTACCCATGAAGGCGAGGCCACCGCGCACACCATCGGCGAGATGCTTCGGGCCCGCGGGCTAGCTGTCACGCGACTGGCGCGCGGCGTGCCAGTGGGCAGCGAACTCGAATATGTCGATGCGGGCACCATTGCGCAGGCGCTGCGTGACCGGCGTACGGTTTCCGAGTAAATCTCTTTCGAAAAAGACTCACCCTATGAATTCCACTTCTTCACCATCATCCGTCGCGCCCATGGCGCTCGAGGGCCTCAGAGTTCTTGAACTCGGCCAGTTGATTGCAGGCCCCTTCGCAGCGCGGCTGTTTGCCGAATTTGGAGCCGATGTCATCAAGGTCGAGCCGCCCGGGAAGCCTGGTGCAGAGGGGGGCGACCCGCTTCGAAAGTGGCGAAAGCTCCATCCTGACAATCCGTCGGGCACTTCGCTCTGGTGGTATGTGCAGGCGCGTAACAAACGCTCGATCACGATCGACATGCGCCAGCCCCAGGGCCAGCAGATCGTGCGCGACCTGGCCGCCAAAGCCGATATCGTCATCGAGAATTTCCGGCCGGGCGCGCTCGAAAAATGGGGGCTGGGCTACGAGCAGCTGGCGGCGAGCAATCCGGGCCTGATTCTGGTTCGACTGTCGGGTTACGGGCAGACAGGGCCCTATCGCGACCGGCCAGGTTTTGGCGCCATCGCGGAATCGATGGGCGGTATGCGCTATGTCACAGGGTTCCCCGACCGCCCGCCGGTGCGAATGAACCTTTCCATCGGCGACTCCATCTCGGCGCTGCATGCCGTGATCGGCGCACTCGCGGCGCTTCAGTCACGTCATGCCACGGGCCGTGGGCAGGTGGTGGACGTAGCCCTCTATGAGTCGGTGTTTAACCTGATGGAGAGCACGCTGCCGGAGTTCGACCGTTATGGTGTGGTTCGCGAGCGCACCGGGACCAACCTGACCGGGATCGTACCGTCCAACACCTATCCGACCACCGACGGCCGTCATATCGTGATCGGCGGCAACGGCGACTCCATTTACAAGCGCCTCATGTATGCGATTGGACGTCCGGATCTGGCCAACGATCCGGCGCTCGCCAATAACGCGGGGCGCGCGCTCAGGGTGACCGAAATCGACGAGGCGATTGCAGCGTGGTCGCGGGACCTCACACTGGAGGACGCCCTCGCGGTGATGGAACGGGCCGATGTGCCGAGCGGTCGAATCTACAGCATCGAGGACATCGTTCGCGACCCGCAGTACCTGGCGCGTGGCGTGATCGAGGAAACGACGCTCGATGACGGTTCAAAACTCGCCATTCCCGCGGTCGTACCGCGCCTGTCAGCCACGCCAGGTGGAACGAAATGGCTGGGCCCGGCGCTGGGCGAGCATACTCGCGAAGTGCTCGCTGACCTCGGCTACGACGAACAAACGATTGAGCGTCTTCGGGATCAGGGGGTCATCTAGGGAGCGGGTTCCTGTCATTCGCGCTCGGATGCGTCGGCAAGGGGAGGCAAGGTGTCGTCTGATGGACTCGTGGATGTGATTGTCGTCGGGGCGGGAGGTGCCGGCTTGTCGGCTGCGATCGAAGCGGCGCACGCCGGGGGGCGGGTTCTCGTTCTTGAAAAAGGCGATCAGGTACGTGGCAGCACCGGCTGGTCGGTAGGATCCGTGAGCGCTGCCGGTACGGCTCTGCAGCGCCGGGCCGGCATTTCGGATCATCCCGACCACCATTACGAGGACCTCGGGCGTCTCAACGCTGGCAAGGGCGATGGCGACAACCTGGCGCTAAGGCGTATTCTGGTCGATGAAGTGCCAGACGCACTGGCCTGGCTGGAGCGGCTGGGCGTGTCGTTTGTCGGCCCCAGCCCGGAGCCGCCGCACCGCGTGCCGCGCATGCACAACGTGGTGCCGAGTTCGGCAGCGTTCGCGGCCTGTCTGATTCGCGAGTGTGAGCGGCTGGGGGTGGAGATCCGGTGCGGTTGGCGCATGTCGGGCTGGCTGGCTGACACAGGCCGGATTGGTGGTGTGCAGGCGGTGGGCCCGGACGCGCGTACCCATTCGCTTGCCGCTGCCCGCGGGGTGGTGCTCGCCGCTGGCGACTTCTCCGCCTCGCGGGAGCTGAAAGCGCGCTATTTCGGGCCCGAAGTGGTGGAGGCGGATCCGGTTAACCCGCTGTCGACCGGCGACGCGTTGGTCCTTGCCGAGTCGATCGGCGCAAGGGTTCTCAACGGCCGCATGGGTAATCCGCCCAAGCTCCGGTTCGTTCCCGCGCCTCCCAGCGGGTTGCAGCGGCTGCCGACCCAGCCCTGGGTAGGGCGTGCACTGGCGTTTGCCTGGCGAACTGCGCCTCAGTGGCTCATTCGCCCCTTCGTGGTCCGCTTCCTGACAACGGCGATGGGGCCGGAACCCACGCTCTTTCGCTGCGGCGCGGTGCTGGTCGACCCCGATGGAGGCGCGGTACCGGTCGACTTCAGGAATACCGCGCGAAACCTTCCGCTGACCCCGGCCCGGTTGGGTTACATCGTGTTTGATTCCCAGTGCGCGGAGCAACTTCGGAGTTGGCCGAATTTCGTGTCCACCGCGCCTGGCGTTGCGTACGCGTACCTCGACGACTATCGGCGAGGGCGCCCCGACATCTATCGCAGCGCAGAGTCTGTCGAGGCGCTGGCCGCGATGATCGGTGCACACCCTGAACTTCTCGCCGAGTCGCTGGGTGGGCGCAGGCGTGGTCCCTGGTTTGCGCTGGGGCCGCTACGCGGCGTGGTGACGCTCACCGATGGCGGGCTCGCAGTTGATACACAACATCGTGTGCTGGGGCAGGACGACCGCCCTATACCGGGTCTGTATGCCGCAGGCTCAACCGGCCAGGGGGGGGTGTTGCTCGAGGGGCATGGGCACCATCTTGGCTGGGCCTTCGTATCGGGCCGACGCGCCGGCCGCAGCGTGATGGGTTCTCTGGAGGCTTGAATGCGTTATCCCGCAATTGAATTCGTTGCCCTGCATGGGCGTAAGCTCGCCGTCGCGGTCGGGGCGCTCGCTGCACTCCTGGCAGCGCTCGACGTCACGCTGTCGGGATTTGGGCCCATCGCAACTATGATTGCCGGCACGGCGGCCGGCGCTGCAGGCTGGGCTCTGGCCAGGGTGGGGGCCGAAATCGTCGAGTTGATCGCTGAAACGCTGATGCCTCACTAGCGCTGCTTCGCCGGTCTGCAATCCCTGGAGTGCTACACTCCAAAAGTTTTACTGTCTCTCGGGAGCCCGGCTTTGGTTTTGACTTCGTCCTCCGATCGCAACCCTTCCCGCACCTCGGTATTTGGGCCCACGTTTGAAGGGCCGACAGATGAAAAGCTGGCGGAGAAGGGACTATCCGAGAATGGACGATCAGAGGCGGGACGATCAGAGGCGGATCAACCGGAAAAGTGCCCGCCGGTGGAGGTTGCACGTCTTCTTCCCGAAACAGTTCCGGCGCTCCTTGTGCTGGCTGACGGTAACGTGTTTCGAGGTGTGTCAGTGGGCTCGTCTGGCCAGTCGGTCGGCGAGGTAGTTTTCAATACCGCCATGACCGGCTATCAAGAAATTCTTACTGACCCCAGCTACAGTCGGCAACTCGTTACGCTGACGTATCCGCACATCGGCAATACCGGCATCAACGATGAAGATGCCGAAGCTGGGCAGGTGCACGCGGCCGGGCTTATCGTCCGTGATCTCCCTTCCCGGCTTTCCAGCTGGCGATCAGGCGCCAGCCTTGGCGATTACCTCAAGCGCGAGCGGGTCGTGGCGATCGCCGGTATTGATACGCGTCGTCTCACCCGGGTGCTGCGCGACCAGGGAGCGCAGAGCGGTTGCCTGATCGCTGGTTCAAGACCCGGCGATTTGCTTGATGAGTCGGCGGCCCTGGCTGCGGCGCGTGCCTTTCCCGGTCTGGCGGGCATGGATCTGGCCAAGGTGGTGAGCACCGCGCGGGCCTATGCCTGGACTGAGGGCTCGTGGCGCCTGGGCGAGGGCTTTAGCAAGTCTCAATCCACGCGATTTCGGGTGGTGGCCTACGACTTTGGGGTCAAGCGGAACATCCTTCGCCTGTTGGCTGACCGGGGCTGCGAACTCACCGTGGTGCCAGCCCAGACGCCTGCTGCCGAGGTGCTGGCCACGCAGCCCGATGGCGTGTTTCTCTCCAATGGTCCGGGAGATCCCGAGCCCTGTGACTACGCGATCGCCGCGGCGCGTGAAATCATCAATGTAGGCATTCCCACTTTCGGCATCTGCCTGGGGCATCAGATCATGGGCCTGGCATCCGGGGCGCGCACGCTCAAGATGAAGTTCGGCCACCATGGCGCCAACC
>SYIM01000023.1 GCA_005798775.1 Burkholderiales bacterium | reverse complement strand
GACATGCAGACCGAGATCGCACTCGGCCTTCAGGGCTGCCTGCGACTGGGTCGCATGAAGGAGGAAGGCAGCGCGTCGGTGGAAATCACCTCCATCCTCAAGCGTAACTCCTGCGGCAAGGCGCTCGACGTCGCACGCATGGCGCGCGACATGATGGGCGGCAATGGCATCAGCGATGAATTTGGCGTCGCGCGCCATCTGGTGAACCTCGAGGTGGTCAACACCTACGAAGGCACGCACGACATCCACGCACTCATTCTCGGCCGCGCTCAAACCGGTATTCAGGCGTTCTTCTGAGCCCGGGCGCGCCGGACTATCTGCGGCAAGCTATCTGATCTGCACGGCCGCTGGCCCATGGTTGTCGTGGCGTTTGCCCCAGGCACAGGCACTGGCGCCTCGCTGATCTGCGCGCTCAGCCCCCTTAATGTCGATGCTGATCGCGGCACGCGTCCTGCAGGGCATCGGTGGCGGTTCCGTGATTGCCCTGGTGCGCACGGTGGTCGCCGATATCGCTCCCGGCGCGCGTCGCGGGCGCTGCCAGCGCTGGTTCTCGGACGTGTATGCCACCGCCTCGGTGATGGGCCCCGTGCTGGGGGACTTGAGCGCCGAGCACATCGGCTGCCGCGGACCTCTCGCAAGCGGCCGATCGACTGCGCAGGGGCTGCTCTGCTCGCGGGCGGCCTATCGACGCTCATGATCGCGCTGTTGATCGCCTGGACGATTCCGGCTCAAGACGGCCGGCCCGAGGACTAAGCCAACCGAGCCAGTTGTTTACCTGAAGGCCTCACCCATCCGTACCGGTCGGCCACTCTCCCAGGCGGGCCACGACGACGCAGCCGCTTTGGGAACCAGCATGATGACCGTTGAGCCCAACAAGAAACGACCCATCTCGTCGCCCTGTCCGAGGTTCACCTGCGCGTCGGTGTAGTCCCAGCGCCTGATCGCACCCGGGCGCGGGGAATTGATGACCCCGTGCCAGACTGTTGCCATGCTGCCCACGATCGTGGCGCCCACCAACACCATGACGAAGGGCATGGCGTGAGCCCCCTCGAACTCACAGACCGCGCGTTCGTTGCGTGCAAACAGCCCGGGGATGCCGCGTGCTGTAACCGGGTTGACCGAGTAGAGCGCGCCCGGCACATGTCGCATCGAGCGTAATCGGCCATCGGCTGGCATGTGGATTCGGTGATAGTCACGCGGGCTGAGGTATAGCGTTGCAAACGCTCCATCGGTGAAGATCTGTGCAAGCACCTGATCGCCGCCCAACAACTCGGTGACGGTGTAGGCATGGCCCTTCGCCTGAACGAGCGAACCGTTTCGGATCAGACCACACTGGCTGACGGCCCCGTCGACCGGACAAACCCAGGGAGCGTGCGCACGCGGCCGCACACCGTCGCGCAGCGGTCGCGTAAAGAACGCATTGAAGCTCGGGTAGGCCGAGGGCTCAGGGGCTGCCGCTTCAGCCATATCCACCCGATAGCGGGTAATAAACCGGCGAACGGCAAAGCGCGTGAGCGCACCCGCTTCACGCGCTGCCAGCCAGCCGATCGCTTCGGTGAGCGCCTGCTTGGGAAGCAGACGCTGCATCAGCAGAAAAAGGCGATCGGCGCTTTCAGACATAGCGGCGACTGATGGTTTCGGCCACGCACACCGGTTTGTCCGAGCCCTTTCGCTCGATGGTGGCCTCCATCGTCACCTGCAGGCCTTGATTTGCCACCTCTTCAATACCCACCAGGCGAAACCGCGCCCGGAGCTCGCTTCCTACCGGAACGGGCGACGTGAAGCGAACGCGATTGAGGCCGTAGTTCACGCTCATGCGCACATCCTCAAACCGCAGCGCATCCTGAATGAAAAGCGGCAGCATGGAGAGCGTGAGAAAGCCGTGCGCAATGGTGGCACCGAAGGGTCCCGATGCCGCCCGCTCAGGATCGATATGAATCCATTGATGGTCGCCCGTGGCATCGGCAAACTGATTGATGCGCGGCTGGTCGACGATGAACCACTTGCTCACGGCAAGTTCCTCGCCAACCATCGCCTTGAGGTCGCCGAGACGGGAAATGACTCGCATCGAAGAACCTACCCTGAACGGTTAAAGCGGCATTATCGCGCGGCCCGCCTGCCTTCTGCGCGAGATCAAGTTCAGCAAACGGGCATCGGCCCCACTCGAGCCGCGTCTGCTCCCGGTCAAGGCGAACAACTACCCAACGGGTGCAATCGCGCTCCCACCGTAGAGCCGACCCATCAACTCACCCGATTCGTTCGTCCGCCCCCGTGTCCGAGGTTGCGCACAGCGCCCCGCTCGCTGACCTCTAACAATTCATGATACTTCTTGGCCGGCGCTTCGCTGGTGAGATCAGCGCCGTGCCAGAGGGGACGACGGGTGAGGCAAGCGATCAGCGTCGGAGCCTGAACCGACCGCCGCCCGCCCCAGGCGGTCGTCGATCGCCTGCCAGGCCTCGTCCAACGGCGCAGACTCGATGAGCAGGTAGCTTGCGCCGGCGTGATCGAGGTCGCGAAGCACCGCATACAGCTGTTGACCCGCCGCGCCCGGCTCCGCGGGCTGCTCGAGCCAGACCGCACAGGGCGCGCGAGGCTTTCGGCGCGACCAGACTGCAGCCGTAAGCCCAGCGCGGGCAAGTGCCTCCAGGCGCGGCTCAATCGCCATAGCCGCCAACACCTCGAGCGACGTTCGCGGAGCATAGTGCGCGGCCAGCGCGCCTGACACCCTGGGGCGAGCCCGATCCGGGGAAGCCAGCTCCACCGCCAGCACCCGCTCGATCTCGGACCGACTCAGACCGCCCGGCCTTAGAAGCGCAGGCGAACCGCTCGAAAGATCAACAATGGTCGACTCAAGGCCGACCGCACAGTCACCACCGTCAAGGATGAGCGGCGCGTTGAGGTCAAGGTCATCTAGAACATGCTGTGCACGCGTAGGGCTGACACGGCCAAACCGGTTAGCCGAGGGCGCAGCGATCGCCGACCCGCCACGCGCCGCGAACGCATTGAGCAACTGCACCGATACGCGATGAGCCGGCGCACGCAGACCGATCGTACGTTGGCCGCCACAGGCAGCGTCGCAAGCATTCGGCAGCCGGTTAAGAATAAGCGTGAGTGGCCCCGGCCAGAAGGCAGCCGCCAGGCGCTCGGCCGCCGGTGTCCAATGTGCCCAGCGTCGAGCGGCTTGGCTGTCAAGAACATGCACGATTAGCGGATGGTCAGGCGGTCGGCCCTTGACCTGATAGATCTGCGCCACCGCCTCTGGATTACCGGCGTCGCCGCCCAGCCCGTAGACGGTTTCAGTGGGGAAGGCAACCAGCCGACCCGCGATCAACACGTCGGCGGCGCGCGCGATCGACGCGGAGTCAGCACGCAGAATCGGCCCGCCCGCCCCGGCCGGATCAGCCTCGCGATCGGCCTCGCGATCGAGTCCGCGACCGACCTGACGGTCAGCCCCGCCGTCCTTCACGCGCGCATCCCTAGGAGTTCGATCGCTCGGCCACAGGCCGTGCGGGCCGACATCGCGTCATCGGCCACCAGGGTCAGGTGCCCCATCTTGCGTCCCGGCCGTGCCAGAGCCTTGCCATAGAGATGCAGCTTTGCTGCCGGCAACTCACCCAACACCCGCGCCCAGTCGGGCTCGCGCGCACTATCGGCCGAGTTGGTCTGCGTAAACCACAAATCGCCAAGAAGGTTGAGCATGACCGCAGGTGCGAGTGCACGCGTATCACCCAGTGGTAATCCCGCCAGCACCCGGGCCTGCTGTTCGAACTGACTGGTGAGGCTGGCGTCGAGTGTCCAATGGCCCGAGTTGTGGGGCCGCGGCGCCATTTCATTGACGCAGACCGAGCCATCCTGCAACACAAAGAACTCGATGCAGAGTACGCCCACATAGCTCATGCGCTTCGCAATCGCCTGGGCATCGTCGATCACGCGCGTAACCACCTCGGATGGCACCTCAGCGGGCACCGTGGAGGTCAACAGAATGCCATCGCGATGCGCATTGCGCGCCACCGGCCACACCACGCACCGACCATCCAGGCCACGCGCAAGCAGTACCGACACTTCGCACTGCAGGTCCACGCATTTTTCCAGCACACAGGCGACCCCGCCAAGGGTCTCGAATGCCCGGATGGCCTCTTCGGAAGTGGCCACCCGCACCTGGCCCTTGCCGTCGTAGCCCAGCCGCGCCGCCTTCAGAATGCCGGGAAAGAGGCGGGCATCCGCATGCCGACAGTCATCAGATGAGCCAATCTCGGCATAGGGCGCCGTGGCGATCCCGGCGCTGCGCACAAACGCTTTTTCGGTGATTCGATCCTGGGCAATCGCAACCGACGCACCGTCGGGACTCACAACCCCGCGGGTAGCCAGAAAATCGAGTGACCCCGCAGGCACATTTTCAAATTCGGTCGTGACTGCAGAGCATTGCGCAGCCAGCTCGGCGAGCGCGGCCGCGTCAGCATAGTCGGCGCGAAGGTGGCGATCGGCTACCGCTGCAGCCGGACCGAGCGCATCGGGGTCGAGCACGCACACCCGATAGCCCAGCGCCTGCGCGGCCTGCGCGAACATGCGGCCGAGCTGACCGCCGCCAAGCAGCCCGAGCCAGCTGCGTGGCGCGAGCGGCCGCTGCGGGCGCTCGCTCACTGACCTGGAGGCGGCAGCACCATGCCGCGCGCCGCAGCGTTCTGGGCGGCACGAAACGCTTCAAGCCGGGCGGCGAGCGCCGAATCGGTGGTGGCGAGTGTGGCAATGACATGCAGCGCCGCATTGGCCGCCCCCGTCTCGCCAATGGCGAAGGTGGCAACGGGTACCCCGCGCGGCATCTGAACGATGGAGAGGAGCGAATCCTCGCCTTGCAGGTAGCGCGATGGCACTGGCACACCGAACACCGGAACGATGGTCTTGGCCGCCAGCATGCCCGGCAGATGAGCCGCCCCGCCCGCGCCCGCAATGATCGCGCGCAGCCCGCGCGCATGCGCGGTCTTGGCGTAGTCAAACATTTCGTCGGGCATACGGTGGGCTGACACCACCCGCGCCTCATGCGGCACGGCGAATTCTTCCAGCACCGCGACCGCATGGCGCATGATCTCCCAGTCGCTGGCGGAGCCCATCACCACACCGACGCAGACCGCTTGTGCAACCGCTGCGCCTGAAACCATCCGCTCGTTGGACTCAGCCAAGGCGCTCTCCCGTAAGGCGCCACAACGCTTCGCGGTATTTGTCGGCGGTTTGTGCAATGACCTGCAGGGGCAAGGGCGGAGCTGGCGGGCACTTGCCCCAGCCAGCGAGGCTTTCAAGGTAATCGCGCACGAACTGCTTGTCGTAGGAGGGAGGCGATCGGCCCACCTGGTACTGATCGGCTGGCCAGAACCGCGATGAGTCGGCCGTGAGCACTTCGTCCATCAGGTAAAGCGTGTCGTTGGTATCGAGCCCGAATTCGAACTTGGTGTCGGCAATG
>SYIM01000237.1 GCA_005798775.1 Burkholderiales bacterium | reverse complement strand
GTGTAGACCGGGTTAAGCGAGGTCATCTGTTCCTGGAAAATCATGGCAATCTTGTTGCCGCGTACCTGCTGCATGCGTGCGGGTTCGGCACACACCAGGTTTTCTCCCTGCAGCCGGATGCTTCCCCCCGTGATGTGGCCGGTTGGCTGTGGCACCAGCCCCATGATCGCCAATGCGGTCATGCTTTTGCCGCACCCAGATTCGCCCACGATGCAGAGCGTCTCGCCAGGCTCAAGATCGAGTCCGAGCGACTCGATCACCCGCACGCGGCCGTCCCAAGTGTCAAACTCGACTTGGAGGCCGCGCATTTCAAGCAGTGAGCTTGAGGACGGGGGATGCACGATAGCGTTCATCGTTGCCGGAGCTTTGGGTTGAAGGCGTCGTTCAGGCCATCGCCCATCAGGCTGATGCCGAGAACGGTGAGGAAGATGCAGGCGCCGGGAAAGGTCACCGCCCACCAGGCTTCGCGCAGGTAGTTGCGCGAAGACCCGATCATCAGCCCCCAGCTCATGATGTTGGGATCGGTAAGACCAAGGAAGGAGAGCCCTGCTTCGAAGAGGATCGCCGAGCCTGTCGCGAGCGTAGCCGAGACAATGATTGGCGGAAGCGCGTTGGGTAAGATGGTGAGCAGGATGATGCGCGCGTCAGAGGCGCCGATAGCGCGCGCCGAGCGTACGAAATCGAGTTGCTTAAGGCGCAAAAACTCTGCGCGCGTCAGGCGCGCCATGCCGGGCCAGGCGACGACGCCGATGGCGAGTATCACGGTGAGCAGCGAGGGTGCGAAGAGCGTAATCAATACCATCGCAAACAGCAGCGCTGGTAGTACTTGGAAGAACTCCACCACTCGCCCGAGCACGCGGTCAGTGATGCGGCCGTAGTAGCCGGACAGCGAGCCGATGGTGATGCCGATGCAGGCGGTGATGAGCGCCGCACAAAAACCCACCAGCACGGTAGGCCGGCCGCCGTGCAGGATCCCCGCCAGCACGTCGCGGCCCAGGTAGTCGGTGCCGAGCGGCGCCTCGGCATCACCGGGCGGGCGCATCGGCGAGCCGACGATGTCGAACGGGTCTACCGGATAAAGCAGTGGGCCACCGAGCAGCATCAGGGCGATCGCGCCCAGGACGACAAGCCCGATCAGTGCCGCCCGGTTGCGGCGAAACACCGTCCAGGCCTCCAGCCACGGGCTACGTGCGGTTTCGGGGGCGGCGAAGGTGTCAGCCATCGGCCTTGATGCGCGGATCGACGATCCGGTAAAGAATGTCGGTGATCAGGTTGCCGAATGTCACCAGCAGAGCCGATAGAAGAAGGATACCGAGGATCAGCTGGTTGTCGCGGCGCAGGATCGATTCGAAGGCGAGCTGGCCCAGCCCCGGCCAGGTGAACACGGTTTCGACCAGCACTGCGCCAGCCAGCATCGCCGAGAACTGCAGCCCGGCGATGGTAACCACCGGCAGTAGCGCATTGCGCAGCGCGTGCTTGAAGACCACCGTGCGCTCGGGAACCCCCTTGGCGCGTGCGGTGCGCACGTAGTCGGAGCCCAGGACTTCGAGCATACTCGCGCGCGCCAAGCGGCTGTACAGCGCGAGGAAGATCAGCGCGAGGGTGGTCGCGGGCAGCACCAGGTGGTGCGCGATGTCGAGCACCTTGCCGAAGCCCTTTGCGCCCACCACGATGTCGTAATAGCCTCCCGGCGGTAGGATCGGGATCACCGAGGCGAACAGGAGCAGCAGCATCAGACCGCTCCAGAACACCGGTGCCGAAAAGCCGAACAGCGAGAGCAGGTTGACGAAGGCGGCGAACCAACCGCGCGGGAAGCGCGCCGCCAGCACGCCTAGCGTGGTGCCAACCACGAGGGCAAACGCAAGGGCGGTTAGCACCAGCAGCACCGTAGCCGGGACGCGGTCCAGGATCAGGTTGAACACTGGCATGTTGTAGTAGTGGGAACTGCCCAAGTCGCCGGTTGCGACGCGCGCAAGGTAGATCCACAGTTGTTCGGGAAAGCTGCGGTCTAGGCCGTAGCCGTGCCGCAACTGCGCGATCGTCTCTTCGCTCGCTCCGCCCATCTCGCCGACGATCGTGGAGACAATGTCGCCGGGGGCGAGATGGATCAGCGAGAAATTGAGGATCGCGACGGCGACGAGTAGTCCTGCGGCTTGCGCCAAGCGGCGCAACAGGATTGCGAGGAATGCCATCTTGGCTAGCGGCGCATTTCATCCACCGGCGCGGTCGCGCCCCAGATCGTCAGCGGCAGGTTCTTCAGCGAAGCGTCGTACACCGCATAATAGAGCAGCAGGTTTAGGAACACGATCGGCGCCTCGTCCACCACGATCTTCTGGAACTCCTGGTAAAACACCTTGCGCTTCGACCCGTCGCGCTCCACGCCCGCCTTCGCGAGCAGATCGTCCACCTTCGGGTTCGCATAGCTCTGGGTGTTGGACCAGATCACGCCGGGCCGGATGTTGGACGAGAGGCAGGTACGGTGCGCGCCGATCAATGGGTCGCCCCAGTTGAATACCGAGTCGGTGGTGAGATCGAATTCGTGGCTCCCGACACGTTTGGCCCAGGTGGGGAAATCCGGCGCTGCGCGTACGGCCCTCTGGGGTCCAGTAATGCATACCCTCGGCGCGCTCGATCAGCCTGGGGTCGTGCTTGAATTCCCGGTTTGGGGTGAAGGGCAGCCAGTGCGCATCCATCTCCGGGGCGGCTGCGGGCAGGGCGGAGAATACCGATCTGGGCAGTGCGGACATGACATTCTTTCTCGGCTTGCGGTTAGCCGCGTTTGGCAATCGGTCGGTAGGTGCGCGGCTCGGGGCCATTATAGAGCTAAGCGGGAGGATAAGGATGTTGTTCTCCATCTGCTCTATCACCGACACCCGGCTGGTCGCGCACCTCGCGCTCACCATCGGTGCCATCGGCGGCCTGACGCTGCGCATGATGACGCGGGCCGCGCGCGGCCACACGGCTTAGTCGCTGGTCCCAGGAAATGCGGAAGTGGCGGCGTATGCGATGGTCCATCTGGCCGCGGTCGCGCGAGTGCTGATTCCGCTGATTGCACCTGTGTGGTACGGCGCGGCGGTCCTTGCTTCCACGGCGCTGTGGTGCGCCGCATTTATCGCGTTCACCATGACGTACTGGCTGATCCTTTCGCGCCCGCGGTTGGTCGGCGCGCCGGGATAAGGCCGGCACCGCGACCAGCTTGGCGCCGGGCCAGAACACGAAGGTCTTCGCCTCCACGCTGTCGTAGTCGGTGGCCTGCCAGGGACTGCCGCCGTGGGCGAACATGAACCTGTGGGTACCGGAGGCAGGCGGCGTGATCGCGTCTTTGAAAGTCGCCTCCGACCTGAACCAGGCCGCATGGAACTTCGCGCGGCAGTAGCGGCTGGAGACCACCTCGCCTATCGGAACGCCGAGCTTTGCAATCCAGGCAGCTTGCTCCCGCGCATGGCGGTAACCCAGCTCGCTCAGGTTGCGCTGGGTTGCTCAGTTGGCCAGGTCGAAGGCGCCGGACTGGCACTGGCTGGTCTCGTGCTGGTGCTCGGGCAGCGTGGCGGTGTGCCGGAAATAGAGGATCAGGCCGCCCTGGCGCAAGTCCGCGAGAAGCCGCGCGCCGTCCACCGGCGGTTTGCCCTGGCCGAGCAATGGCAACAGAAACAGCGCGAGGAACACGACCCAGGCACGCGGCGCCATGGCACCCTTGCCAGACGATCCCGG
>SYIM01000236.1 GCA_005798775.1 Burkholderiales bacterium | reverse complement strand
GCGCAGGCGCAGGCCCCACAGAAACTGGAAGAGGTGAGCTACCTGCTTCCCGCCCCGCCCACGCTGCCGGCGTTCGCGCCCTGGGTGCTCGCGCAGCAGCGCGGCTACTACGCACGTGAGGGTCTCAAGGTTAACTTCCTGGTCGCCAAGGGTGGGGTTGATGTGGCCAAGCAGGTTGGCGCGGGCAATGCGCCCATCGGCGGTGGAATTGGCGATACGCCCATCATCGTGCGCGCCCAGGGCGTGCCAGTCAAAGCTGTGGCCCTGATCGGTGGCCGCGCACTGCATCACCTTCATGTTCTCGACTCCGCAGGTATCAAAAAAGTAGCTGATCTCAAGGGCCGCACCATCACCGTCATGTCCTATCAGGACACGTCCTACTACGTGCTGCTGGGCGTGCTGGCGTCGGCGGGCCTGACCAAGAACGATGTCGAGGTACAGGCAGCTGGCCCGGTAGGCGTCTGGCAGCAGCCCGCCACCGGCAAGGCCCAGGCGTTTGCGGGACCGGTTGATTTTGCGATCAGCGCTCGGGGCGCGGGCGCCAAGGTCACCACGGTCGCCTCCGACCAGTTCATCCCCACCACCACGCAGGCGATCCTTGCCTCCGACGACATGATTGCGAAGCGGCCTGAACTCATCCAGAAGCTGGTTCGCGCCACGCTCGCCGGGCTTGCAGACATCATGAAAGATCCCAAGGCGGTCGTGCCCGATTTCGTAGCCGGTTCGCCCACTTTCAAAGGCCGCGAAGCGTTCCTTGAAGATGTGTTCAGCCAGTACACCGAGTACACCTACCGGGGCGCGGGCCCGCTGGGCGCCATCAGCGCCGAGAAGCTCTCGGCCATCCAGAAGTTTTACGTATCTCAGGGCATTGTCCCCAAGGAAACACCGGTCGCCGAACTGTTCACCAATCAATTCGTCGGGCGCTGATGCCCACCGACGCCGCCGGCGTCTCGCCGGGCGTCGCCACGCTGCTGGTGGGCAGCGTGCCGCTCGCTGATTCGGCAGCTGTTTTTGAGACCGCCGCCCAAACACTGGGACACAGCGCGCGCCGCCTGCCCGACGGCGAGACCGGCCGCCGAAGCAACTGGATCGCCTGGCAGCGCGCCGTATTTAGAGCAGTTGCCGCGCTGGTCGAATCCGACGCCCGCGAACGCAATTATCAACTGTTCCCGCCGTTTACGCTACGCCCCGACGCGCGACCATCCAACGTACGTTTCGGCCCGCTCGGGTTCGCGGCCGAAGCCATCGACTCCTGGAAGGTCTTTCAGGACCTCAGGGCCCGCGGCACCCTCGCTCCCGGCACGCGTCTGCAGGTAGCGCTCCCAACCGCCTGGGCACCGGTCTATTCCTTCATCAGCTACTGCTGGCAGCGCGAGATTCACCCGGTCTACGAAGCCGCGCTACTCGCCGAGCTGACTGCGCTCTGCAAGGCCATTCCCTCCGAGTCACTGTGCATTCAGTGGGACGTAGCGACCGAAATGAGCTGGTGGGAGCGGGTCTATCCCGCCCCCTTCAACGACATCGAAAGCGGCGTAATCGACAGTGTCGCCCGGCTGCTGAACGCGGTGCCCGCCGGGGTGGAACTCGGGCTTCACCTCTGCTACGGCAGCATGAACAATCAGCACTGGAAAGAGCCCTTGGACACGGCAAACCTGGTGGCCGTGGCCAACGGACTGATTGCACGGACAACTCGACGCCTGGATTTTCTTCACCTGCCCGTGCCCCAGAACCGGACTGATTCCGATTATTTCGCCCCGCTCGGCGGTCTGCGCCTTGAGCCCAGGAGCGAGCTGTTTCTGGGGCTTCTGCATCTGGACGATGGCGTCGAGGGTGCGCTCGAGCGACTTCACGCCGCGCGGCCGTTCGCGCCGGCGTTCGGCATTGCCTGCGAATGCGGATTGGGGCGGCGGCCAGCCGAGTCGGTGGGCCACTGGCTGCAACTACACGCTGATGTCGCGCGCCATCTCGCCGGTTAAGCGAATCGCCGGTTAACATTCCGGTTTTCCGCACGACTGTGTGCGCAACCGAGGAAAGCCATGAACCCACGCGCCCGCATTTTCCTGCCCCTGCTTGCCGCCGCCCTGGCAGCGGTGAGTTCGCAGGCGAGCGCCCAGTCCTATCCCACCAAACCCGTCGCCCTGGTCGTACCTTTCGCGGCAGGTGGCCCCACCGATGTGGTCGCGCGAATGATCTCGGGCCCGATGGGCAAATCGCTGGGCACGACGGTAGTGGCGGAAAACACCGTAGGCGCCGGCGGCACCATCGCGTCACAGCGCGTCGCCAAATCAAACCCCGATGGTTACACCGTGCTGATCCATCACATGGGGATGGCCACCGCACCTGCGCTTTACCGTCGGTTGCCGTTCGATCCGCTCGCCAGCTTCGAATACATCGGCCAGGCGCTTGATGTACCCATGACGTTGCTGGCCCGGAAAGATTTTCCCGCGGAAAATCTCCAGCAGCTGATCGCCTATGTGAAAGCGAACAAGGACAAGGTCACACTCGCCAACGCCGGCCTGGGCGCGGTCTCGCATCTGTGCGGCATGATGTTCATGTCCGCTATCGCCACCGACCTCACCACCGTCCCCTACAAGGGAACCGGCCCGGCCATGACCGATCTGCTGGGCGGTCAGGTTGACCTTCTTTGCGACCAGACCACGCAGACTGTTCCGATGATCCGCGACGGGCGGGTGAAGATCTACGGCGTCACCTCCACCAGCCGGTTGGCAGCGCTTCCCAATGTGCCCACCCTGGATGAGCAGGGGCTCAAGGGCTTCGAAGTAAAGGTCTGGCATGGCGTCTACGCCCCCAAGGGCACGCCGCGTGAAATCACCGAGAAACTCAACCGCGCTCTTCGGGAGGCGCTGGCTGATGCGGCAGTCGTCAAACGGATGTCCGATCTGAGTTCGGACATCCCGCCTGCTGGCAAAATTTCCCCCGAGGGGCTGCGCACTCATCTCCAGGCGGAGATCGCCAAGTGGGGACCGGTCATCAAGAAAGCGGGCGTATTCGCCGACTGACCACCAGATTCCAGGCGCGAGGGCAAGGCGTTACAGATCATTCCCACTCAACGACGGAGACACGGCATGACGACACCGACCAAGTATCAGCTCGACGAAGCACAGATGCCGCGCGCCTGGTACAACATTCAGGCCGACCTGCCGGTGGCGCTGCCTCCGGTACTGCATCCCGGCACATTGCAGCCCATCGGCCCGGCAGATCTTGCCCCGCTCTTTCCCATGGACCTGATCCTTCAGGAAGTAAGTACCGAGCGCGAGATCGAGATTCCGGAGCCCGTGCGCGAGGTCTACCGTCTGTGGCGCCCCTCGCCGCTTTATCGCGCACACCGCCTCGAAAAGGAACTCGGCACCCCCGCCAGAATTTTTTACAAATACGAGGGAGTAAGCCCGGCGGGCAGCCACAAGCCCAACACTGCGGTACCGCAGGCGTTCTTCAATGCTGCGGCGGCCGTGAAGCGCCTCACCACGGAAACCGGCGCGGGTCAGTGGGGCACCGCGCGCTCTTTTGCAGGGCGGATCTATGGGCTGGAAATTCTCGTGTTCCAGGTTCGGGTGTCCTATGACCAGAAGCCCTACCGGCGCGCAGTCATGGAAACCTGCGGTGCGCGTTGCCTGCCCTCACCGTCGACTGAAACGGTGTACGGCCGAAGCGTGCTGGCCGCGCGGCCCGACCATCCGGGCAGCCTCGGTATCGCCATCTCCGAGGCGGTCGAACTCGCTGCCCAGCGAGAGGACACCAAATACGCGCTGGGCTCGGTGCTGAACCATGTCCTCATGCACCAGACATCGTCGGTCTCGAAGCCATCGAACAGATACAGATGGCCAACGCGTGGCCTGATGTGATCGTGGGCTGTACGGGCGGCGGCTCGAATTTCGCCGGCATCACCTTCCTCTTCATCGGACACGGTCTGCGAGGCGGGGTCAAGCCTCGAATCGTTGCAGTTGAGCCTGCGGCCTGCCCGTCGCTCACGCGGGGCCGCTACGGTTACGACTTCGGCGATACCGGCAAGATGACCCCGCTCGTCAAGATGCACACCCTGGGGTCTACCTTCACGCCGCCAGCGTTTCATGCAGGTGGCCTGCGCTATCACGGCATGGCGCCGCTGGTCTCGCATCTGAGAGAGCTTGGGTTGATCGAGGCCAGCGCCTACACCCAAACGGAATGCTTTGCAGCGGGCGTTCAGTTCGCGCGCAGCGAAGGTATCGTGCCCGCGCCAGAGGCAAATCATGCGGTGAAGGGTGCCATTGAAGAGGCGCTACGCTGCAAGCGCGGAGGACGCGCGGAAACCATCCTGTTCAACCTGTGCGGCCATGGGCACTTCGACATGAGCGCCTACCAGAAGTACTTCGCGGGCGAACTACGTGATGAGAGTTACAACGAGCAGGAACTGGCCATGGCGCTTGCAGGCCTGCCCAGTGTGAGCGCGTAGCCAAGCCTTCTCATCGCACGCCGATCCGGCGCGCGCGGGCGGGCACACCGTAGCGCCCGCCCCCTCGCCGGCCAGATCTTCCAGCTCGCGGCGTTCAATCGCCTCGCGGATTCGCCGCTCAGCGATCGGGTCAAGCGTACGCGTGGAGCCCCGTTCCCGAACGGGTGCGTGGTCATCAGAATGCGGACTGACCGAGGTTCAGATAGAGGGCGCTGCCCACACCCGGGGAGGCGCCCACCCGCAGGTAGATTGGACCGATTCGAACGCACTCCTTGCCGCATCTTGGCGCGAGCGCCGTGAGCAGCAGGCGGCCTCCCGAACGCGGGAAGCGGATGGAATCGAAGTTCTCGAATTCGGTGGAGACAAAAACACTCACCTCATCAAACTGATAGCGGGGATAAGGATCGCGTTCGTCCACCGCCAGCCGGGTGTGACCGACGTAGCGCCGGAAGCCCGTTCGCACGTCGCCGTAGCGATCGACGTTTGCACCGAGCGCCGCCGGGACGCCGGTTCGCGCAATGCCGTATTCGGATTCCGCCTGATTGTTTACGTAGCGCTTTCGCAGCGGATCGAAAGCGTCCACACGTGCGTTCGCGAACCAGTAATCCGCAGGATCGAGCGGCTGGTAGATTTCAGTGGCAAGCAGTGTGCTCTGGCCAAGCTGAAATTCGGTGCGCCATTTACCGTTGAGTTCGTTGATCGCCCGCGCCTCATAGGCCACGCCAAAATCGAATACCGCTCCGTCAATCAGCAACCGGCCATTGATATCGACGCCCGCAAAGACCGCTGGTACGGCCATGCTCGCACGAATCGCACGCGCAAGATCACCCCCGCCGAGGATCACCAGGTCACCGGTCGCCGCATCGGTTGCCACCGCACGGAAACGGACGCGCAACCGGTCAAAGTCGGTGATCTGTTGAGCCAGCAGGGTGAGGTTACGCAGGATGAAATCGAACTGCTGACCTTAAACCAGCGCGCTGAGCGCTCGCGTCTCGAGCTCGCTCACGCCAGCGACCTCGCGCGAGATCATCACCCGTTCATCGGCACAGCTGTTCTGCACCCGACGCGAACGGGGGGGCGATCTGTGAGCGTGGCGTCCCAGTCAATGCTGCGCAGCGTCTCCTCGACCTGGTCGGGCGTCTGGCCGGCCGCGTACAAGCCACCCACGATCGCGCCTGCGCTCGTGCCGGTGATGATATCGATTGGCACACCCGCGCGTTCGAGTACGCGGAGTACACCCAGATGCGCCGCACCGCGCGCCCCCACCACCCAGCACCACGGGTCGTCGCGCCACAGGCGGCGATGTCGAGGTGGTGCCAGATGCAAGCGGATCGGTCGCTGAAGCGGAGTGCACCAGCGCCGGCGAGGCCGGAAACTGCCAGGGCCCGGATTGGGCCGGTATCGAACCGGGCTGCGCCTGGGTCGCCTGCAGCACCCCCGCGAGTCATGCGCCGCCCAGACACGCCCAGCGGGCTGTTTATCGTACCCCGCCCAGCGCATGGCGTGCCCCCGCCGCCACATGGGAGATCAGCCGCGAACCCGCCTGACTTCGCCCCGCTTCATGGTGTGGATGGCCCCTCAAAACAGAGCCTTGAAAAGCGGGGGGTGGCATAAGAAAGGAGGTCAGTCGCCTCGAATATTGCGTTCGCGGATGATTGCGCCAAAGCGCTTCGAATCATCAGCGATCCGGGCACCGAACTGCGCCGGCGTGAGCGGCAACGGTTCACCACCCAACGCGCGAATCCGCTCGGTGACTGCGGGCGTGGCGAGCGCGCGGTTGATCTCGGCATTCAGCCGCGCGACTGCCTCGACGGCCAGGCCCGCCGGCGCGTAGAACCCAAACACGGTATCGGCGTCAAAACCCTTGAGACCGGCTTCATCGAGCGTGGGGGTATCGGGGAACATCGGTGAGCGCCGCAGACTTCCCACCGCCAGCAGCTTGAGCTTGCCGGCACGAACCTGGTTGAGCCCGATACCGGGATCAAAATAGAAATCGATCTGACCGGCTAGCAGATCCTGAAGCGCTGGCGCCGCGCCACGGTAGGGAACATGGACCGCAAACAGTTCAGCCTGGCTCTTCATCATCTCGGCGGCAAGATGCGGGGAACTGCCGTTACCGGCCGACCCGAATGAGAGCTTGCCAGGCCGCGACTTCACATAGGACAGAAATTCGCGGATGTCGGCCACCGGCAGATCGGCGCGGGCGACCAGAAACACCAGCACCCGTGCGGCGGATGCGACCGGCAACAGTTCGCGCGTCGGATCGAAGCTCATTTTGGGATAGATGTGCGGATTGACCGACACCATGCCGCCCGAACTCAGAAGCAGCGTGGTGCCATCTGGCGCCGAGCGCGCGACCGCCTCACCGCCCAGGTTGCCGTTGGCGCCCGCGCGGTTTTCGACCACCACCGGTTGACCGAGCGATTCAGAAAGCGGAATAGCCACCGCGCGTGCAATGAGATCGGCCGCGCCCCCCGGCGGAAAGTTCGCAACGATACGAAGCGGGCGCGGTGCGGCACCCGACTGTGCCAAAACCGGCGTGCCGCCCGCGAGCGTAGCCACTGCGAGTCCAGCACAAAGTAGGGTACGAATCATCTTGTTCATTGCGACGCACTCCGGAAATCGAATGAAATCGGCTGGCCCTCAGGCACGGCCCGTACGGGGGTTCTTCAGCCAAAGCACCGGCTTGGCCTCGATCGGTCGCGGCGGCGCCCCGTGCTCGCGCAGCGCCTGGTCGAGCGCGCGGCCGGCTTCGTCCTTGAGGGCAGCCTCACGCACACTCGCGATGGCAGCCGCCCGCGCAAGCGCCGGGGAGCCTGGCCGGGTCAGGTGGTCCAGCACATGGGCGAGATTGCGTTTGCCGCGTTCGTTGGTCGCGCCGTAGCCCTTGATCAGCCGCCCGCAGCGTGCGATTTCAAGCCCCAGGTCGGGGTGATCGTGCGTACCCTGAATCACTGCTTCGAGCCAGCTTCTGATGGCCGTCTGCTCGTTCTGGTAGCGACTGCCCCAGGGACGTACGACCCGCAGGCTTGCGAGCAGCCGTAATGCCAGAAACCCAAAGACCGAATGCGTACCGATCCGCAGCGCGAGCGCCCACGCGGGGATCCCACGGGCCACCCGGCGACGGTCGCGCTCGATCAGCCAACGCGCCATCGGAGCGGGAAGGAGGCCCGCCAGCTC
>SYIM01000235.1 GCA_005798775.1 Burkholderiales bacterium | reverse complement strand
GGGCGCCGCGGATGCTGATCGCGTTCATCGGGGAGGGTGTGGGCCGCGGGCAGGCGATGCCGGGCCGCAAAAGGGTAATCGGCTAATATAAACTGCCGAGCCCACCCAAGCGATGAATCGCCCCTCCAACTTCACCTCCGAAAGCATGAACCGCGACGAACTGCGGGCAGCTACTGCCCTGTCGCTGGTGCAGGGCCTGCGCATGCTGGGCCTTTTTATCGTGTTGCCGGTGCTCGCCGTTCATGCCCACTCGTTGCCGGATGGTCACGATGCCCGGCTGGTCGGTCTTGCGCTCGGCATTTACGGGCTCACGCAGGCGTTGCTGCAGTTGCCGCTGGGCGCCGTATCGGATCGCGTAGGTCGAAAGCCGGTGATCATCTTCGGTCTCGCGCTCTTTGCGATCGGCAGCTTTATCGCTGCAAGCGCCGACGATCTGCTGGTGATGACGATCGGCCGGGGGCTGCAGGGCGCCGGAGCAATTTCCGCAGCGGTGAGCGCTTTTGTCGCCGACTCCACCCGCGACAGCCAGCGCACCAAGGCGATGGCAATGGTGGGCATCACAATCGGTGCGAGCTTTGCCCTGTCGCTGATCGTGGCCCCCCCGCTCTACCGCTGGGTGGGCATCGGTGGCATGTTCGCCTTTACAGGCGTATTGGCCCTTGCCGCCATCGCATCGGTGATTATTATGGTACCGCCAGCACCTCGGGTGGCCCGGGGGCGGCTCACCCGCGAAACAGTGCTGCGGGTGGCGGCCGAGCCCGACCTGATGCGGCTCAATTTCGGAATCTTCACGCTGCATGCGGTTCAGGTTGCGATTTTCGTGGCGCTCCCAGGATGGCTGGTTGAACGCGCGGGGCTCGCGCTGCCCTCGCACTGGGTGCTCTACCTGCCGGTGGTGTTGCTGTCGTTTTGGCCGATGATGCCGGCGCTTCGCTGGGGGCAGCGGCAGGGGCGGGCGCGAACCGTCTTCGTTGGAAGCGTCTGCGTGCTGGCGCTCGTGATGTTCGCGCTGGCGACCCAGCCCGAGGGACTAATCCCCTTTGCGGTGCTGCTGTTCGCTTTTTTTGCAGCGTTCAATATTCTCGAAGCGAGCCTTCCTTCGATGGTTTCGCAGCTTGCGCCAGCCGAATTGCGTGGCACGGCACTGGGTCTTTTCAATACCTCGCAGTCGCTGGGCCTCTTCATGGGGGGGGCGGCGGCGGGCGCGGTACGAGCGGTTTGGGGCGATGCGGCGGTGTTCCTGCTGGCAGGCGTCATCATTGTGGTCTGGCTCATTGCAGCGTTGCGGCATCGCCTCTGGCCCGCCGCCGCGCATTAAGCGGTAATCGAACTCTTCATGCTCGGGAGGGCAATATGGCTTCAGTCAACAAGGTGATCATCATGGGCAATCTCGGGCGCGATCCCGAAACCCGGTTCACCGCTAGCGGCGCCGCGGTCTGCAATCTGCGTATCGCCACCACCCGCTCCTGGAAAGACAAGGCGAGCGGCGAGCGGCGCGAGGAAACCGAATGGCACAGCGTGGTGCTCTACGACCGGTTGGCTGAAATTGCCGGTGAGTATCTGCGTAAGGGCCGGCCGGTTTATGTCGAGGGGCGGCTTCAAACCCGCAAATGGCAGGATAAGGAAGGCCAGGACCGCTACACCACCGAAATCGTCGGCATGGAAATGCAGCTGCTCGGCTCGCGCGACAGCGGCTCCGGCGCCGGGGGGGATGATGCGGCTTCAGGTGGCGCCCCGGCGCGCGCGCCTGCGGCAGCGGGCGGCGCCAGTGCAGGGGCTCGGAAGCCCGCCAGCCGCGGCCTTGACGACGTCGATGACGATATCCCCTTCTGACCGGAGCGGGCGCGCGCATGCAACATTTCATCGGCAACGCCCCGGCTGACCCCGCCGACCGCCGGCCCATTCCGGTGGTCGATCCCAGCAGCGGCGAGCGCTTTGGTAGCCTTGCGCGGGGCACCGCCCTGGATATCGACCGGGCGGTGGCGGCTGCGCGAGCAGCACTGGGCGAATGCTTTGATGGCCCCTGGGGGAGGCTCTCGGCGGCGGCCCGGGGTCGACTGCTCCAGAAACTCGGACAGTCGGTGGCGGTTAATGCTGACACGCTCGCGCAGCTCGAGGCGCGAGATACCGGCAAGTCGCTCAAAACCGCGCGGGCTGATGTGACGGCGCTTGCGCGCTACTTTGAGTACTACGCCGGCGCCTGCGACAAGCTCCATGGCCAGACCCTGCCCTATGAATCCGGCTATCTGGTCGCCACTGTGCGCGAGCCGCACGGCGTCACCGGCCACATCATTCCCTGGAACTACCCGATGCAGATCTTCGGCCGCACTGTGGGGGCGGCGCTGGCAGCGGGTAATGCCTGTGTGGTGAAACCGGCCGAAGACGCAAGCCTCAGCTCGCTCAGGCTCGCCGAGCTGGCGGCCGAGGTGGGTTTCCCGGCGGGCGCGCTCAATATTGTCACGGGCTATGGCGCAGAAGCCGGCGCGAGCCTGTGCACGCATCCAGGCATCGATCACCTCTCCTTTACCGGCTCGAGTGCAACCGGCCGGCTGGTTGCCGTAGCGGCGGCCGAACGCCACTGTCCGGTCACGCTCGAACTCGGCGGCAAATCACCGCAACTGGTGTTTGCCGACGCCGACCTCGATGCGGCGCTTCCAGTCATCGTGAATGCCATCGTCCAGAACGCCGGGCAGACCTGCTCTGCGGGCAGCCGTCTGCTGGTTGAGCGCAGTATCTATGAGGCCGTTCTCGAGCGGGTCGCCGAGCGCTTTCGATCGCTCGTGGCCGGCCCGCCGGCGCTCGAGCTCGATATGGGGCCGCTCGTCAATCGCAAGCAATTCGATCGCGTGCGGCAAGTGCTCGCCGAGGGCGAGGCCGACGGCCTGCAGGTTGCCGCAAGGGGGCAGCTTCATGCGCAGGCAGCCTCCGCCGGGTTCTACCAGGAGGCGGTGCTCTTTCGCGACGTCCCGCCAAACCACGCGCTGGCTCAACAGGAAATTTTCGGACCGGTGCTGGTCGCCATGCCGTTTGACGACGAAGCCCACGCGGTGCGGCTGGCCAACGGCACCTCCTACGGACTGGTTGCCGGGGTCTGGACGCGCGACGGCGCCCGGCAGATGCGGCTGGCAAGGTCACTACGCTGCGGCCAGGTGTTCGTGAACAATTACGGCGCGGGGGGCGGGGTCGAACTGCCCTTTGGTGGCGTGCGCGCAAGCGGCCATGGCCGCGAGAAAGGGTTCGAGGCGCTCTACGGGTTCACGGTGCTTAAAACGATCGCCATTCGCCACGGCTAGGCGCTGACGGCGTGGTCCAGGGGCCGCTGGGCCCAGGTTTGAACAACCCGATTGCGCTGCTGAACCCCTGGCTCTAATTGGCCCGGCATACCTGGCGCCGCGCCTCGGGCTATACTTTGCGGTTCGCCTCAACCCACACCGCGAATATTTCGCAACCCCACCGCCATGCCCATTTACGCCTATCGTTGCCAGGACTGCGGCTTCGAAAAGGATCAGCTGCAGAAGCTGTCTGATGCGCCGCTCACGGTTTGCCCGTCGTGCAGTGGAAACGGTTTTGCGCGCAAACTTACCGCGCCCGCTTTCCAGCTGAAGGGATCGGGTTGGTATGCCACCGACTTCCGCGACGGCGGCCAGAAAAAGGGCGGTGCCGAGGACGCGGCCGAAGGCAGCGAGGCGGCGGGCGACAAAGCGTCAGACAAGCCAGCTGGCGCCGATACGGGCGCCGCGAGCGAGTCGGCCAAGAGCGAGTCGGCCAAGAGTGACAGCTCCTCACCGCCCGCGGCGGCAGGCGCGCAAGCGAGCAAGCCCGCTGATTCCGGCGCCGCCGCAACCTCCCGGGCTGCCAGCTCTCCAGCACCAAAGGCTGCGAGCCCTCCCTCACCGGGGGCATCGGCCTGAGCACGCAACGGCGGCGTCATCGCGCCGACATCACCAGCGGGTAGCGTGTTGGCATCGCTTCACGCGACCTCACCACCAAAGTCCACTCATGCGCAAGTACATCGTTACAGGCCTGCTGATCTGGGTACCCCTGGTCATCACGATCTGGGTGCTGAACCTGATCGTCACCACCATGGACCAGACGCTGCAGCTGCTGCCCGAGCGCTGGCATCCCCATACGTTTTTCGGGCGGGATATCCCGGGCGTAGGCGTGGTGCTCACCCTGGTGGTCCTGATCATCACCGGGCTGTTGTTGCGCAACATCATCGGCGAGCGGCTGGTCGTTTACTGGGAAGCCCTGCTGGGGCGGATCCCCATCGTGCGCAGCATCTACTCGAGCGTCAAGCAGGTGAGCGACACCATCCTGTCGCCCAACGGCCAGGCATTTCGCAAGGCGCTGCTGGTGCAGTATCCGCGCGCCGGGAGCTGGACCATCGCCTTTCAGACCGGCACGCCGGCAGGCGAGATCCGGCGCAGGCTGGTCGAGTCCGACATGGTGTCGGTCTATGTACCCACCACCCCAAACCCCACCTCGGGTTTTTTCCTGATGCTGCCGCGCGCCGATGTGGTTGAACTCGACATGAGCGTTGACGAGGCGCTCAAGTATGTGGTGTCGATGGGTACCGTCGCGCCCGGCGATCGCGGTACGGTGGGGGGCGCAGACGCGCCGCCTGTACCCGGACCGGCGCCCGCGCCGTCCGACCGTTCGCCCGGCCCGTCCTGAGGGCTCTTCATCTGCTTTCGGAGAATTCGTGATGCGCACCTGCTATGCCGGTGAAGTCTCAACCGACCGCCTCGACCAGACCGTCACCCTGTTTGGCTGGGTGCACCGTCGCCGCGACCACGGATGCCCCGTAAAGCGGCCCGTCGCGGTATCCGTTCTCCGGATGGGTCGCAACCGAGCAGGCGGCGCAGCCTTCCGGATCCGATTCGCCGAGGATCACAGG
>SYIM01000234.1 GCA_005798775.1 Burkholderiales bacterium | reverse complement strand
GATCGCCACCATCTGCTGCTCACCCCCTGACATGCTGCCAGCGGGCTGCCGCACGCGTTCTTTGAGCCTTGGAAACGCATTGAAGACGCGCTCCAATGCATCGTTTCGGTGCGCTGCGGGCAGCAGATAGGCGCCCATCAAAAGATTGTCATACACGCTCATTTTCGCGAAGATCCGCCGCCCTTCAGGCACGTGTGCAACCCCTAGCTCGGCGATTGCGCGAGGCGTTCGGTTCTGGAGCGCCTGGCCGTCAAATTCGATTCGGCCGCCAACAACCGGCACCAGCGCAGAAACCGCCTTGAGAAGCGATGACTTTCCTGCGCCGTTGGGACCCACGATACCGACGACCTGACCCGCTGGAACCCGGATCGACGTGCCAGTCACAGCCAGTGCCTGGCCATACCTGACTTCAAGCGAATCGATTATTAAGGAGGGGCCCGCCTCATTCGCGGTACCGGGAAGTCTTGCGTTCATCGCGGTCGGTGTCACGCCCCCTCCCCAGTTCCCAGGTAGGCATCAACGACCGCGCGTTCGTTCACCATATCCGCTGGCACACCATCAAAAATCTTGCGTCCAAATTGCAGCACCACCGCCCGATCGCAATAGCGCCGAACGATTCGCATGTTGTGCTCAACAAGAACGACTGCGCAACGCCCCCGAACCCGCTCGGCGATCAGGTCCATCATGCGAGCCGACTCCTCATGAGACAGCCCCGCTGCCGGTTCATCGAGAAGCAATAGCCGTGGCTCGGTGGCAAGTGCAATTGCCACGGCAAGAAGCTTAGCCTGACCAAGTGGCAGCGAGGACGCAGGATGCTCTGCAAGCGCCTCAAGCGAGAGTAGGGCCAGAGCCTCTAGCGCGCGCGCTCGCCAGCGCGCAAACTCCTCGCGATAGAAACGAGTCTGAAGAAGACCTGAAAGAAATCGCCCAGACTGATGCCGGTGTAACGCCTGAGCCGCGTTATCAAGAACGCTGAGTTCAGAAAACAGCGTCACTAACTGAAACGTTCGCGCCAGCCCCAGCCGAGCGAGTTTGTGACTGGGGAGGCCAGTGATGTCACGTTCCCCCAACAGAATGCGACCTTCGCTGGGCGCAAACACTCCCGCGATCGTATTGAACAAGGTGGATTTGCCAGCGCCGTTCGGACCCACCAACCCCACCAGCTCGCCCTCATGTACGTCCAACGACACGTCCGTAAGTGCTGCAAGACCACCAAAGCGCTTACCGACCGACTGCACTCGCAGCATGACGGCTGGGGTGGAGGATGGCGACAGGGCGTTCATGGAAGGCGGAGCCATTGCGAGCTCTGCATTCAGCGGCCTGCTCGGGGAGCCATTTCGCGCTTCCAGAGTGCCGACAATGCGCTCAGCCCGCCCGGGACCAGAAGCATCACGCCCATGAGGATGAGCGCATATACAAGCGTCTTCCAATATCCCACCGAAAATAGCTGCTCGCCTAGCGCGGTTAACGCGCCCGCACCCAGCACAGGCCCCCAGAAGCCTGCCGTTCCGCCAATCATGGCGTAGATAACCAGATCGGTTGACATCAAGAAGCTGAACACCTGCGGATTGACGAACAGGAGGTACATGGAGTGCACAGCGCCCATCGCACCAACCGCTGCGCAGGACATTGCAAAACAAGCGGCTTTGTGGGCGGCGGTATCGACCCCCACACTCTCCGCGAGCCGTTCGCCTGGCTCAGTTTTCAGCGTAAGGAGCGTCGCGCCGAACCGGGTCTGCTCAAGCCTCGCAAAAAACGTCACGATCAAGACCGCAACAGCCATGGCAAGCCAGTAAAACGAGAAATGCGTGTCGAGTTTGATGCCGAGAAAGCTCGGCCGCGGAACATTGGCGATCCCCGATGGTCCGCCCAACCAGTCGAAAGCCCTGGCAATCGCAACGACGATTTCGCCGAACGCGAACACGGCAAGGGAAAAATAGATTCCACGCAGTCTCAGCGTAAGTGCGCCAAGGCCCCACGCCACCCCACCGCACAAGGCTGCGGCGGCGATCATTCCGAGCCAGGGTGAAAGCCCGAAGCGAACCGAACAGACCACGCTGGTGTATGCACCCAAAGCAATGAATCCGGCATGCCCCAGCGACAGATAGCCCATTCGGAGCACCGCGCAGAGGGCAACTGTGTAGGTGATATTCATCAGCACAACGATGGCCACATGCAACCAGTAGTCCCTGACGACAAACGGCAGCGCAAGCAGTATCGCAAGCAGCCACGGACCTGGAGTGCGAAAGCCTAGCCTCATCGCACGCGCCCCATCAGGCCCTGCGGCCGAAACACAAGCATGGCGATCATCGCGACGAAGACGAGGATATGCGCCGCCTCAGCGCCGAGCGTGAGCGAACCTATCGCCTGAATGATGCCAATCAGCAAACCTGCGAGCACCGTGCCTGTGATGCTTCCGAGCCCCCCTACAATAATGATGATGAACGACATCAGAATCGCATCGAGCCCCATGCCGGGGTTGATCGAGTAAATCGGGGCAACAAAAATGCCTCCCATCGCTGCCAGTGCAAACCCGAGCGCTACCGAAACGCCCGCCACCCGGTCGGTATCGACGCCCAGCATCCGGGCGGTTTCTTCGTCTTCTTCGATTGCCCGCATTGCCAGGCCGGTACGGGTTCGATAGACCACGAGGTAGAGGAGTGCCACGAGCAGCATGGCGATACAGGCTGCGGCAAGGCGCTCGATCGGGATCCGCACGGTTCCAATGAGCAGTACGCCCTCGAGCACGGAGGGAACCGTCTTTTCCTGGGCGCCGAATGCAATCCACGAAACAGACTGTACGATCAACGACACGCCGACGGTTGCCACCAGCAGTTGCAGCCACTGCCCGCGCAATCGGCGAAAGACAGAGCGCTCGACCGCAAAGCCCGCAAGCACCGACAGCATCACGATGACAGGTACTGCCGCCCAAAGCGGCCACTCAAACGCCACGAAGAACAGGTAAACAAGCATGGCGCCGAGCATGTACAACTCGCCGTGCGCAAAGTTGACGATGTGCAGAATGCCGTAGATCAGCGTGAGCCCGAGCGCTGTGAGTATATACAGCGCTCCGTTAACGACCCCGATCGACAGCGCCTGCAGGAACAACGTCAGGCTCAAGGGGCGACTTCAGTCAAGCTTACCCATTCGCACATCGAGCGGCGTCCAGTTGCCGTCTTTGATGATCGAAGCAGGCAGCGGAGTCTGAATCTGGCGACGTGCGCCGTAGGTCTTGTCACCGCCCCAGGTTGCCGGACCATACGGGTGCGAGGAGAACGTTGACTGCGCCAGCACTTCAGCGACTTTGCGTGTCTCGAACGTGCCCGCCTTTTGAATAGCCTCTACGACCCAGCGGGTCGCGGCATAAGCTTCCCACACTGTGCCGAGGGTGGGCTCCTTGTATTTTTTTAGATGCCGATCGGCGATTTGGTCGTAGAGCGGCGAGGGCGAACTCGACCAGATACGGTAGGCGACGATGCCGTCGGCCCCCTTACCCGCAACGTTGACCAACGCCTTCGCCTCGAGCACTGCGGTTGAACTGATGAAGTAACCCTTGTAGCCCAGTTCGCGCGCCTGCTTGGCGATGAGGCCGACGGTCCCGGTCGGTGACGCATTGGTATCGATTGCGTCGGGGTTCCTGGCGAGCAGCCGCAAAAGTGCAGCCTGGAAGTCTTTAGAGGTGAGTTCAACCAGTTCTTCGCCGACAAACTCAACGCCCTCACCTTTCAGGCCTGCGGCAATATCCTTCAGGACCTTGACGTCAGACCGCCCGAGATCGTTATTGGGACCCATGAACGCAACTCGCTTGATCTTGAGCTTGCGGTAAATGTCCGGAGTGAAGGTGTAGTACAGCTGATCGGAAGACGCCATGAAGCGGAACACCGTGGGATTCTCGGCATTCGTGACTTCCTTCCCGGCTGCGCCCATGAAAATATCGAAAAAACCAGTCTGACGAATGATAGGGAGCACGGCACCGTGGACTGCGGCTCCCAGAATGAACCCGTAACGAACATTATCGTTAAGCACCGCACGGTTGAGCGCAGCCACGGTCTTGCCTGGATCGAGAGACGTGTCATAGGGCAACATTTCGATCTTGTAGCGCTTTCCCGCCACCTCAAAAACGCCAATGTCTTCGGCGGCGAGCTCGATCCCACGATTAATACCGATTCCGAAAGCCGCTGCAGGACCCGAGAGCGGCGAAAGATTACCGATCTTGAAGGTCTCTTGAGCCAGAGCGGGCATGGGAAGCGCTGCGGCAACACCAGCCGCTGCAAGCGAACGCACAGCATTGCGACGATTAATTGATTCCATCCTAGGCTCCCCCGTATCGTTTTAGTGTGCGCGAGTCTACGGGGCGCTCGGCGTAAGCGTCAAGATATCCGTACGCAAATTCAATCCGATCGGTATGGTCGCGCTTCTCGGCTTTACCGGCAGGCATTGCTGAAACCGATCCCATGGAGACCACCATGCCAAACCCGCTCTTGGCCCGCATTCCCCGTTCACAGATGACCGAGCGCCTGCAGCGCGACTATGACGCGTCAGTTGCCCTTCGGGACGATGCAACGCTGATCGAGGTTGGCGCAAACGCACCGGAGCTTCTGGAGTGGTACCGCGACAGCTTTTACGCAAAGCTTTTCTATGCGGGGCGGGTGGACGTACGCACCAAAGAGTTGCTGCGTTACAGGCTATCCATGACGCATGGCTGCGCCTATTGCAATCGTGGCAATAGCAAGGCTGCCCTGAAGGCGGGCGTGACCGACGCTCAGCTCGCGCGGATCATGAACGAAGATGACCCCGTGTTTGATGCCCAAGATCGTGCGGTACTACAGTTGGCCTCTCAAATCGCCATCACCAACATGCAGGGCACCTTGGATCAAGCGCTACACAACGCGCTCAAGGCGCATTTTGACGATGCGCAGATCTTCGAGCTTGGAATGGTAGCCGGCATGCTGACGGGCATGGCGAAATTCATATTCGTCTATGACCTGGTCGAGAAGGAAGCAAACTGTCCGATCCGTCCTGCGGCCTGAGCGACGCACCACCCATAAGCTGCCACCGTTCCATTGCAAGGGGCACTGAGTGAAATATCTAAAAGCCGATGCAAAAGCTTACGCCCAGGAGCATCTGCGCGGCATCTGGGCTGCCACCCTCACGCCTTTTAATGCGCAGTTGCGACTCGACGAAACGGGCTGGCGGCGCAATCTTCGCCATTGGTATCGAGATCTCGGTATCAGGGGGCTGTTTGTTAACGGCAAGCAAGGTGAATTCGCCTCCATGAGCGTGGCCGAGCGAAAGCTCGCCGCTGAAATCGCCGTTGAAGAAGCTGGGTCTGACCGAGGCGTCATGGTGTCGTGCTCAGACCAAAGCCTCGACACCGTAATCGAACTCGCGCGCCATGCGCAGGCCATAGGCGCCGACTACATCGTCGTTCATACGCCGCTTCTTTACTTCGGCGCACACAGCGATGACACGCTCTACGAGTATTACCGACACATTGCCGAGCAGGTTGACATTGGCGTAACACTATGGAATCAGCCGCCCGACTGCGGCTACACACTTGAGCCTGAAACCTGCGTTCGAATCGCCGAGATCGATAACGTGGTTGCGATCAAGTACAGCGTACCGCGCGATACCTACGTGCGCCTGACGCACATGGCCGGCAAGCGTCTCATCGTGAGCACCTCAAACGAAGAGGACTGGCTATCCAACATTCTGGAACTGGGATGGCAGGTCTATCTGTGCTCAACGCCCCCCTATCTCATGCAGACTGCGCGCGACCGCCGCATGCACGACTACACCGAGCTTGCGTTCAATGGAGAGGCGCAGGCGGCGCGCGCGATCCACGCGAGTCTCAGACTGGTACGAAACGCATTGAAGCAGTCCCGGCCCCACGGCAAGGCAGCCGCCCACCAGAAATATTGGCAGGAACTGCTTGGCCAGGTGGGCGGGCCTGTCCGCCGTCCGCTCCTGAACCTTACCGAGCGGGAGAAGGCGGCAACGCGGCAGGCGTTTGAGGCCTGCGGTCTCAGGACATCGTGAAAGGGGGAAACACCATGGCAAAGAAACGCGCCAGCATAGCGACGGCATCATCCGTAGCATCTGCTGAACTCCAGGTCGGTCCAGAGCTTCTTGTCGAGCGCGCGGGGCACGTGCTAGTGCTGACGATCAACCGCGAGCATCGGATGAATTCGCTCACCCCCTCATTGATGGTCGAGTTATCACATCAGTACAACGAAGCCAGCATCGATCCGGAAGTTCGTGCCGTGGTGCTTACCGCCAAGGGCGACCGGGCGTTTTGTGCCGGGTTGGACCTCAAGCAGCGGCGAGAGTCGGACGCGGCAGGTCAGGCAAACCGCTACTTCATGAATGAGGTGAACCGATTCTTTCTTGAAGTGATTCAAGAGTGCTGCAAGCCAACGATCGTAGCGCTGAACGGCGCAGCGGTTGCCGGTGGCTTCGAGATTGCCGTGGCCTGCGACATCCGTATCGGGGCGGAACATGTCAAGCTGGGGCTACCCGAGGCGAAGCGTGCCATGGGAGCACATTTTTCAACCATCATGCTCCCGCGCGTCATTCCTCGTGCGATTGCCATGGAAATTCTGTTTCGAGGCGATCTTTACCCAATTCAGGAAGCGTATCGGTGGGGCTTCATCAACCAGGTAGTTCCCAAAGGTGAAGCGCTCGGGGCCGCGCTTGAAATGGCCCATGCCATCGCGAAAAATGCGCCTGTGACCGTTCGACGCATGAAGGAAACTGCCGTCAAATCGTCGGGTCTGCCACTTGCTGCGGCAATGCGATTAAACGAGGGGCAAAACCCTTACCTGGCCGAGGATCGCGTAGAGGGCGTCCGCGCCTATGTTGAGAAGCGCGAGCCTCAATGGAAGGGACGCTGACGTCCAACACCAACAATCCCAAAGGCCTGACCATGGACGACCGCGCGCAGCCCGATCTATCCCGCCTCTTTGCTCCAAAGTCGGTGGCAATTTTCAATGTCTCTTCCGATCCGGGCAAGCTCAGTCGAATCACCCTTCGTAACTTAAAAAACGGAGGATTTACTGGTGCCGTTTTTCCGCTCAATACAACGCTTGAGCACGCCGAAGGGTTCCGATGCGTCCGAACACTTGCCGAAGTTAACGAGCCGATTGACGTTGCCTTCATGGCAATTCCTGCAACCGCCACGATCTCAGCGGCTCGGGAGTGCGGAGCCGCCGGGGTCAAGTTCTTGGTGATCGGGTCTGCGGGATTTGGCGAAAGCGGCGACGAAGGCGCTGCGCGCCAACGGGAACTCGCGCACATTGCCCAAACAAGCGGCATGCGGATCGTAGGGCCCAACTGTAACGGCATCTACCAGACTCGCCACCCTCTCGCGCTCGGATTCAATACCGGACACTCCCGGCGGATGCCAGTCGGTCACGTCGCTCTTCTGTCGCACAGCGGCGCTCTTTTTGACACTATGGCTACGATCCTACGACGTCACGGCGGTGGACTGTCGTTTTTCGTTTCTGCCGGAAATGAAGCCGACCTGGATCTGCTCGATTATCTTGAGTATGCGGTCAGCGACCCAAATACCCAGGTTGTGGCGATGCTGCTTGACGCGCTTTCGGATGGCAATCGGTTCAGGCGTCTTGTTCAACGAGCGCACGCGCTGGGAAAGTCAGTCGTGGTCTTGAAGATTGGCAGTTCGCAGAGCGGCGCTGAAGCAGCGGAGGCGCACTGCAGTCGCCTTGCCTCGCCCGACGCAGCCTACCGTGCGCTGTTTGCGCAATCCGGCGTCTGTACGGTCAATTCCATTGAGTCGCTCATGACCGCGGCCGCGCTACTGTCCAGGTTTGGTCATGTCGGCGGCGGGCTGGGCGCATTATCCGTTTCAGGGGCCGGTGCGGCACTGCTATTGGATAGTGCCAGCCGCAATCGTGTGCCGATGGCAGTCTACGCTCCACATACTCAGGCCGCGCTTGATGCCAGACGGATGTTTTCGAGGGTCGGGAATCCCACAGATTATGGAGCCTTCGGCGCAATGCGATCGGTCTTCTCCGAAGTCCCCGCACTGATCGCAGCGGACCCTGGCGTGACGGTTTTGCTCTCGCTTGTGCACTCCATGAACGACTACCAACGCCGCCCCTATATCGAAGCCCTCGCCAATGCCAAGTCAGCTGGCAAGCCGATTTTGGTGCTCACGCCCGGTGGTCTCGAAGCCGATGAACGCGCGGCGTATGAGGCCGAAGGTTTTATTTGCCTGGCTGACACAGATGCGGCCATGCAGGCAGTGAATGCCCTGACGTACCCTGGGTACCCAGGCGAAGCGCAAGATCGCGCGCCTCGACAGCTCCTCAACCCGTCAGCGCCGGGCGCAGGCGCAGGAGACACATCCGAGCTGCGCGCGAAGCTCTGTCGCGACCGCCCGCTCAGCGAACCGGAGAGTCTCGAGTTGTTGTCCTACTTTGCAATTCCCACAGTCAAGACCATACGATGTGCAACCCGCGACGAGGCTGTCAGAGCTCTGCATACCCTGGGCGCGCCAGTTGTCCTGAAGGGGGTTCGTCTCGGCGTCACCCACAAGACGGAGCACGGGCTGGTGAAGATCGGGATTCACCAAAAGGCTGAGGTTGACCGCGTGGTATCCGACTTCGGATCAGTCGATGAGTTGATCGTCCAGCCGATGATTGAAGCGGATCTTGAAGTGATTCTGGGACTGAAGCGTACCGACGATCTCAGTCTGCTCCTTATTGTTGGCTTGGGAGGTATCTACACCGAGGCACTGTCAGAGGTGGTGGTGTTTAGCGTGCCCGCCTCAATTGCACAGATCGAAGCCGAGCTCTCGCGATCACCAGTAGGGAAAATCATGAATAGCGCTCGCTGGTCGCGTCCTGGCGACTATCCGGCGCTACTTGAAGTGATTGACGGCTTGCAAAACTTTGCTCTGTGGGCTGCCGATGATGTCGATGCGGTTGATATCAATCCATTGAGAATCGGATCAAACGGACTTGTCGCGGTTGATGCGCTCGTCGTACCGCGATCCGCCCACCTGAAAGCTTCGTCCAAGGACTGAGGACATTTTTGCGTTTAACCCTCGGACATCCACTGAAATCAGGAGACGTCATGAAAACCATCTCTTTCTTTTTCTTCGCTGCGTTTGCCGTGGCGCTATGTGCGCCTCCGGCGGGGGCTCAGTCAGCGGACGCTGGGAAAGTCGTTCGCCTGGTCGTGCCGTTTCCTCCGGGAAACGCGGCCGACCTACAGGCCCGCGCGCTCGGCGAAAGTTTGCGCAAGACGGGACTTCGAACCGTGGTGGAGAACCGCCCGGGTGCCTCGGGTGTTATTGCTCTGGAGCATGTGCTCCGGTCGCCGGCCGACGGCAGCACGCTACTGGTAGCGTCGCTTTCACCAATCGTCATCGCGCCAGCGCTCAATAAGTCACTTCCATACGACGTCGTGCGCGATTTCACCGGCGTTGCGCTGCTTGGCTTCAACGATGTTGTCATGCTTGCCAGCCCTAAGTTCGATGGAACATCGATTTCCGAGGTGATCCGCATAGCGCGTGCCAAACCGGGCGCGATCCGCTATGCATCCATCGGACAGGGAACCCTCGCGCACATGGTGATGGCGAGTCTTGCAGTGGAACTCGGTATCGATCTTCAGCACGTCGCTTACAAGGGGAGCGCGCAAGCCCTCCCCGACCTGATTTCAGGCGATGTGCAACTCATGCTCGACGGGATGCCACAATCGCTGCCTCAAGTGGAAGCAGGTCGACTTCAGGCAATCGCCATTCTGAGCAAGACCAGATCAGCGTTCGCACCGGCCATACCCACTCTTGCAGAATCTGGCCATACCTCGCTTGCCGACGTGAATATCGTAGGCTGGACGGGCGTGCTGGTGAGTGCCGCGACGCCGCCCGCCTTGGTCAAGGAACTGAACGCCGAAATCATCCGAATCATGGCTCAGCCTGATATGGTCGAGTTCATGCGGAAACAAAGGCTGCAGATCTATCCACCTCACTCGGCCGAGCAGTTTGCAAGTCAGATTCGAAGTGAGCTGGAGGGTTGGAAGCGAGTAGCCAAGGCCGCGCGAGTCGAGGCACAGTGAAGCTGCGGTCAGCGAAGCCCGTCCTTGCCCCGCACCTCGTTCGAAGAAATCCCCCCCAACCGGGCATGCAACCGACCGCGCGTCGCCGCACAGAAAATCACCGCGATCTCTCGCGGCATCGGTGCATCGTGCAGCGTGATGCTCATGGTGTCATAGTGAGAACGAACATACAGCGCGTCTTTATGTGCAAGTGGAACATCAATGGTGGTACCTGGTCCGCCTCGCTTGCCGGTTGAGGAAATCCAGGCTTTACCACCCCCCACCGCATCACGGACCGGATCGGCAAAGGCGCTCGTCAGAAGCGCATTGCCATGTTCATACTCGCCCTCAACTCCCACCACACAAGCCTTGCCATAGCTCGTGATGGCATCGCCGCCCGCCAACAGCGACAGCCTGCGTCCTACTTCGGCGCCCAACGCGGGCGAGTCGCTCACTAGCAACGACAGATCACGGCTGAACCGTCCGGCGTAGGGGTTCTTCAACACGCACACCACGGCGAGCTTCCGAACCGGGGAACCGTCTGCAGGCTCGCCAGTTTCGTTTGCGAGGATCTCTTCCGAGAACGTTAACCACGCGCGAATGTTGTAGTTCATGTCAGTGCGCCAAACCAGAGAAATCCATGGAGAGTCGGCACTCAGCCACCCGAATTCGCCGATTCGGTGAGGGCGTGTTGCGACTTCGCCCGACAAATCGCGGTACGCCATCGGTGAAGACCGCGCCCACCGCCGCAATATCGCCATTTCGCAGGGCATCAAGCGCGGTTTTCTTGGAGCCGCCCACGCAGGCGTCGAGCAACACCACGTCAGCATCCTTCCCGGGCCGCAAAAAGCCGCAATTGAGTCGATACACCACGGCGTTGTTTCCGGTGGCTGCGGCAATGGCGGTCTCGACCGGCATATCGGTGAGGCTGGCAAGATGCGTGATGGTGTACATCATGCCAAGCGGCATGATTCCCGATCCGGTGGGCGTATCGGTTGCGATGAGATAGCGATCGATCTGACCCGCCTCCTTCGCGAGCTTCCAAAGCAGTAGCGTCGTTCGCAGGTTGCCCGCAGTACAAACCTGTAGCGCGATCTTTGACTCATTCACGATACGCGGGAAGTCTTCATCCGGCATGGCAACCGGGCCACCATTCACATGGAACGACACATCGGGCTGAATGCTGATCAGGTGATCGGCCCAGATGCCTGATGAACCAGGAATTGAGGATCCGCCGGTGTGAACCATGGTGACCATACCGTGTTTTCTTGCCCAGGCGATCATCGGTCCGTACTCGTAGGGAGTCTTGACTGCGCCAAATCCTGCCTTCGCGAGCCAGACCCCCTTTCGCGCGATCTCCTCGAAATCAGACTCGACCAGCCCCGGCTCCATGATCACCGAACCCGCGTGCACCCGCATGCCGCCCGGCCGAAATGACTCAAAGCATTTATGCGCTGCGACCGCCAGCGCCTTAACGCCTTCGGGATCCTTTGGGCGCCCCGGCACATGCACCTCTGATGCACTGATGGCCGTGGTGGTGCCCCCGTGGGTGTAGCTCTCCAGAAACCCCACCGTCTTCTGGCGCGGGGTGTAGTCACCGAACGTATTGTGAATCTGAGAGTCGATAAATCCGGGAATCGCCGTGGCACCGTCCGCGTCTACGATCACGTCGCAATCGCGAAGATTGGTAGGTGCTGTTCCAACGCTGATGATCTTCCCATGCTCCATCACCAGACAGTCACCGGGCGCGTAAGGGTCGCGCCAGTCTCCGGTCACGATAGTGCCGAGGTTTACGATCGCTGTTTTCATCGAGCACTCCGTTTACGAGGATTCGTTGGGGCGGCTGGGGCGGCCACAGGCTTTAATCGCACGCGCGATTTACCGGACACCTTGGAGCGCGCCCGCTTCGGTGCCTCTTCAATCTCAAGAGGCAACAGCGAAACTGGATCAAACCGGACGCCGTAGTCGCGCAATGCAGCCTCGACCGAGACATAGCCCTGCCGAACATCGCGCGCGAGCGCTTCCAGCGATCGCTCCTCAGGCGGACCAAAGCCACCTCCACCACCCGAGCTCATGATGTAGACATCGCCCTTGGACAGACGCGTATCGAGCTTGCCGCCGGGATACACGGTCAGTTCACCCCCCTTGCGACGAACGGCAATCCGATTGCCCAGTGCGCTCTTGCCGCCGCGAAGTCCCCAAGGCGGGTTCACCACGCGATCGGAACGCGTCATGTAGTTGACGGCCGACAGCGCCTCAACCTCCACCTCGGTGCCCAGCCCGCCTCGAAACTGCCCTGCCCCGCCCGAGTCTTCCCGCAACTGATAGCGGCGAACCAGCAATGGAAACTTGTTCTCAACCTGCTCTGATGGGCCATTGTGGGTATCGCCGTCGTTCATGCAGATCGTACCGTTGACACCATCTTCATCGGACTTGGCCCCCCAGCCTCCGCCGATCAGGCCACCCAGGTAGATCCATAACCGGCCATCTCGGGGGTGAATACCGTTGATATTGGCAGTCAACAGGTCGGCATGGTGGCCTGCGATCACGCGGTCGGGAATCGCAGGTGCGAGCGCCTTGAAGATGGTGTCGACCACGGTCATGGGATAGGTCATCCAGACCCGATAGGGCGCGGGATGCTTCGCGCTGACGACCGTCCCGGGCGGCAGGATGACATCGAGCGCACGAAACCCGCCATCATTGATCGGGTAGTCGCGAGGCAGTGCAATGCACTTGAACGCCACTTGCGCACACGCCACGCCTGCGTTCGAGTTGTAGAACCCCTTCACCTGAGGGCTGACCCCTGAAAGATCGACCGTCATCCGATCGCCTTTCACGATCACCTTGACACGAATGGGAACGGGCCGGCCAACGTCGACGCCGTCGTCATCCATCTGAGATTCAGCCTCATAGACCCCGTCGGGAATGGATGCAATCTGAAGGCGCGCCTCCTTCTCACTCTGGCCCATGATGTCATCAAGGCTCGCCAGCACCTCGTCGATGCCATGCCTCGCAATCAGCACCTCCATGTGCTTGACCCCTACGCGGCACGCAGACAACTGCGCCTCGAGATCGCCCATCGCCCGGTCGGGGCGACGAACGTTCATCTTGATGAACTCGCGTACATCCACATTGACCTTTCCCCGCGAGTGATACTTCACATGGGGAATCTGTAGCCCTTCCGAGTAAATATCGAAGGTCATGCCATTGAGGATTCCGCCAATGTCCTGCCAGTGGGCCATGCAGGTTGAGAAGGCGACGATCTCTCCCTTGTGAAAGATGGGGATCGAAAATGTGAGATGGTTGAGATGCGCCCCCGTGGTGTACGCGTCGTTGGTAAGCAAAATGTCGTCCGGATGAATGCCCGGATAGCCCCAGTGCCTGATCTTCGACTTGACGGTATCGGCCATCCCGCGAATGAACATCGGAAGCCCCAGACCGATTGAAAGCGTATCGCCTCGTCGATCGAACAGCCCAACAGTAAAGTCGAGTGCCTCATAAATGATCATGTTGTAGGAGGTACGCATCAGCACCGACTTCATTTCCTCGGTTGCCGCGAGCAGGCTGTTTCGCACCAGTTCAACGGTCACCGGATCAGCCTTTCGGCGGGATGTCTTCTTCATGCTGATGCCAGTCCAATCGAAATAACCAGGTTACCGAACGCATCCACCTTGAGTGTGTCGCCGGGTTGCACCACACAGGTTGAGGCGTGCTCTTCGATCAGGGCCGGGCCCTGTATACGATTACCCGCTTTAAGCGCTTCACGTCGCCAGGTAGCGCATTTCATCCAGCCATGCCCCGGAAAAAACACCCGCCGGGTTCCCGACGACGCTGCGCCGACGGGACGCGCGCTCCCGCGCTCGATCTGCGCGAGCTTGGGCTTAGTCATCACGCTGGTGACCGTGCTGCGAATACTCACAATTTCAGCGGGCTCCTCGGGCGATCCTCGGCCGTAACGCTCCTTGTGCAATTCGTCAAAATATTTCTTGATACCGGCTTTGCCCTGTTTGGAAAACACTGCAATCGGAATTTCAACCGTTACTGCATGCTCCTGCCCAACGTAGCGCATGTCGAGCGAGCGTGACAGCACCAGTCGGCGGGTATCCAGCTGGGCGTCGTTCACCGCTGCCGTCCCTCGTGCCTCGAGCTCTTCGAACCACCCCTGAAGTTCTGCGAGGTCGACCTCATCAAGCCGAACGAAGCGCGACTGAACCAGGTCACGACGAAAATCGGACAACAACATGCCAAACGCAGAAAAGTGCCCGGGCGCCGTGGGAATGACCACCTCAGGAATGCGAAGTTCGCGCGCAACCATCGAGGCATGTAGCGGACCGGCCCCGCCGTAGGCAAACAGCGCGGGGAACTCGCCAGGATCGAGCCCGCGATCAGTGGTCACGCCTTTGACCGCATGCGACATCGCGGCGGAAGCAATGTGCAGAATGCCCGCCGCCGCCTCGACCACCGTCAGCCCCAAGGGCTCCGCAATGTGTAACCGGATTGCCGCTTCGGCCGCTACCCGATCAAGGCGCATTTCGCCACCGAGGAAACGATCCTCGGCGAGCCGCCCCAGCACGAGGTTAGCGTCAGTGACGGTGGGGTCGGTACCGCCCAGCGCATAACACGCAGGGCCCGGCGCAGCCCCTGCGCTATGCGGCCCCACCCGTAGCCCGCCGCTTGGGGCGATCCGCGCGACGCTGCCGCCGCCAGTCCCTACCTCATGAATATCGATCATGGGTGTGAGAAGAGGCAGCCCCACAAAGTAGTGCCCGATCATGGCGCTACCCGTGGTGAGTGCCACCCCGTCACGGACAACGCCAGCCTTGGCTGTAGTGCCCCCCATATCAAACGCGATGGCGTTTTTGAGCCCCATGATGGCGCACATCGCCTGGGTGCCAATGACCCCCGCAGCAGGGCCTGACTCCATCATGCGTACACATTCCTGCTTGGCTTCACTCAACGAATAGAGGCCGCCAGTGGACTGAACCACCATGAACTTGCCGGTAAAGCCATCACGGCGCGTCTGCGAGTCGATTTCCTCAAGATACCGATGCACGCGCGGCCCCACATAAGCGTTGGCCACCACCGTGGAGGTACGCTCAAATTCCCGGTACTCGAGCGACAACTCCGACGATATCGTGATGAAGTACCCGGGAAAGCGCTTCTGCAAGACTTTGCGCGCGGCCACCTCATGGGCGGGATTGCGATAGGCATGCAGAAACAGAATCGCAATCGCCTCGACATTTTCGCGCTCGATACGATCGGCCACGTCATTCAAGCTATCGAGATTCAGCGGTTCAAGCACCGAACCGTCATACATCAACCGCTCGCGTACCTCAAAGCGCAGCGCGCGTTCAACCAGCGGCTCATGCTTTCGATGGCGCAGGTTGAAGGCATCGGGTCGGTTTACGCGGCCGATTTCGTAGATATCGCGGAACCCTTGAGTGGTCACGAGCGCAACCCGGGCGCCGGTTCGCTCAAGCATGGTGTTGATTGCGATGGTGGATCCATGCAGAAAGAGCTCGGCTTCGGCCATGCGCGAGCCAGCTTTACTAACCCCGGTAGTGATGCCATCGACGAGACGGGACGGCGTAGTGAGCGTCTTGCCCAGCAGGAGACGACCAGAGCGTTCGTCGAACGCTGCCACATCGGTAAACGTGCCGCCGATATCTGCAGCAATGCGAAAGCGTAAAGATGATTTTTTCATTCGATGGAGGATCCTGTGTCGCAATTACCGTCCACTATGCTGCGCCTCAAAAGAATCGATACTGCGGGCAAGGTCAGCAAGCACGGGTCTGGCGCGATCATCAGCGTTGCGGGCCAGACCCGTGAGTAGCGCCTGAATACTATCCGCGGGTAGCGCAACCGGGTGCCGGCTACGAAGAAAATCGAGAATATCCTGTTCGAAGTCCTGAACGCGAAGCTGACTGTCCGCGACACCGCAGGAGCAGCCGGTACTGAGCGCGACGTGCCCGTTCGATAGCCGGTTCCAGCTGCCCAGAAGCTGAAGCGCAAGCACTGAGGGATCGGGGCTCGCAGCGAGCGAGCGGCTTGCCCGAGGCGCGGGGCGTCTGCCGGCCCTGGCCGACAAAGGGCGCGCTGCCATCACTCCACTTTGGCGCCGGTTTCTTTCACCACGCGCTGCCACTTATCCAACTCGCGCTTGACCATCTTTGCAAACGCTTCACCGCGGAACGTGCTGGCCTCAAAACCGATCGCCCTGAGTTTGTCGCGCAAATCCGATGAAGCCACTGCGCGATCGATCTCGTCCGCTAAACGGGCCACTGCGGGCGCAGGCGTCGCTGCGGGAAGCCAGACCCCTACCCGGGACTCATCCTCGAAGCCCGTGAACCCCGCTTCGGCAATGGTCGGCACGTCGGGGATGGCCGGATTGCGCGAGCCACTTGTCACTGCCAGGCCTACCAGCCGACCAGCCTTGATGTGGGGAACCGCGGGCGGAAGCGCGGTGGACGCTACGTCGACCTCGCCCGAGACCGCTGCGGTAATTACCGGCGGAACGCCCTTGTAGGGCACGTGCAGAACATCGACCCTGGCTAGCGACTTGAACAGATACTCCGCGGAGAGTTGAGGGGTGGTGCCGTAGCCCGGCGAACCATACTGAACCTTGCCAGAGCGCGCGCGGTCAACCACCTCTTTTAGCGTGCGCAACCCGCTCGCGGGGCTGGTGACCAGCACATTCGGGGCAGAAGCGAACAGGCCCACCGGAATGAAATCACGCTCGGAATCGTAGCCATGCTGAGCGTACATCCACGGGGTCACGGCAAAAGCGGTGGACGACACCAGAATCGTGTGTCCGTCTGCCGGCGCTTTCACCACGGTCTGGATCGAGATGAATGCGCCGGCACCCGCGCGGTTTTCAACGACCACCGGCTGCCCCCAGCTTTCCTCGATTTTCTGGGCAAACAATCTGTCGATCACGTCCTGGGGACTTCCGGTTGAGGCCACCACGAACTTGACCGGGCGGGCGGGATAAGTCTGCGAGGTGGCAGGCGAGGTGATTGACAACGCGAAAGCGCCAACCACAACCGATATGAACGAGGGGAGTCTCATCAGCGTATCTCTAACAACATGGTCGCTCTTAAAACGCAAGGTTGAATTGAATGCCAGCTAATCACCGCGACGGCTAGATCGGTTGCGCAAGCGCCGCGAGCGAGCGGTCGACCACCGCAGTCTGGTCGGCAGGCGACGCTCTTCCCACCTCAAGACGCCCGATCTCCAGTGAGTTCTCGACCACCATTTTGCAACGCTCAAAGCGGCGGCGCATGAACCCGCGAAACGCCTCGGACAGGCTCGCTGCACGCGATACCTCTTGCGCAAGCACAATTCCATCTTCCAGCCCCATACCCGCACCGGAAGCAAGTTGCGGCGTGGTGGCGTGTGCGGCATCGCCAATCAGGATGGCATTGCCCCGCCACCAGTCATGGCGCAGGAGGTGGCTCTCGAGCGGGCGGTAAACAATCTGCGAAGCGGGGCCTAGGGCAAACCGGATGTCCGCCAGAACACCGCCAAACCCTGCCAGGAGCGCGTGCAGGACCTCGTGCTGCGTAGCCTCAGGGCGCCATGGATTATCAGGAACATGCTCAAGCAAAAACAAATACATCTCATTTTGAGAAACTGGGGTCAGGCCCACCTTGACCAGTCCGCCCAGAAAAAAATGTCGGGTGTCGATCTCTGCCGGCCTGGGAATCACCAGCCGCCAGCAGGACTGACCGGTGAAGGACGGCGCTGAAGCGTCTGGAAACAGAAGCTTCCGAACGCCCGATGACAGCCCGTCAGCGCCCACCAGCAGGTCGGTGTACTCCACGCTGCCGTTTGATAGCCGCACCTCACATCCGCGATCGCGCTGCTGGACCGATTCCAGCGTCAGACCCAGTCGCACCGGGACCTCCAGCGCACGCAGACGCTCCGCCATGACCGCATGCAGGGCGGCACGCAGAATACCTCCCGCACCAGGTACCTCGGCGTCGGGAAGTGGTGGGCTCGTAACCATCCGGATCGGGCGACCCTGTACATCGCACACCCGAATCCCGGCATGGGTATGGCCTCTCGCGATCACCGGCTCCAAAAGCCCCGCGATTTTCAGGGCACGGAGCGTGGACGCGCTGATGGTCAGACCCGCACCAGACATCTTCCAGTCGGTCGCAATATCAATCAGCCGAACCACTACGCCCGCTTCGCGCAGCATGATCGCAGCACTCATCCCGGCAATGCCGCCACCCACCACCAGCGCAGACCGCGCAGCGTCCGGCGTTCTCAAGACGCTACGTCCTGGGCAAGCGGGGCCCGAAGCGGGTTCAGAAAAGCGTACAGAAGCGGGAGGGCCATAAGGGTGGGAAGTGCAAGGGCGGCGCAAGAATGGCACTGACCGCGCCCCGCGGCAAGCCCCTCGTCTCGGTCCATGCCGGAAACGATGGACTCCAATTGCTGTGGGCGACGTTTTGCCCGAGAGTGACTGGTGACAAGCGCCATCGAGGGCGATCTCAACCATTGCACCACCGGACATCACTCATGACCACCCTAGGCGCTATCGATATTGTCGTCAACGTCAGAACCCCCCAGGAAATGGCGGCGGGTCTCAATCCCACCGATCAGTCCTTTGCAGCACAGGTTCGGCAGGACGTATCCATCGCACAAGCCCAGGGCGTGACCATCGACGACTACATCCGAAAAATGGATCGTTGCGGTATCGAGCGGTCCCTACTGATCGCCGTCCGATGCGGCGACCTGCGTCGGTCCACCTCGATGCATCTCTCTTACGAGCGCGTCCATGAGATCTGTCAAGCGCATCCTGACCGCTTCTCTGGGCTCGCTGGCATTGATCCGACCCTGGGCCTCGCCCAGCTGCGTGAACTTGAGCATGCGGTGAAGGATCTGGGCTTCGTCGGCGCGCACTACTACCCGCACTGGTTCGACATGCCGCCAGACCATCCCTATGTCATGCCGATCAACGCAAAATGCGCGGAACTGGGTGTTCCAATCATGATGCACGTCGGCCACAACCTGGTGTATCGCCGCGACCTTCGACTGCCTAGCGTGGCGTATCCCATCGCATTTGACCGCGTAGCCATCCTCTATCCCGAGCTCACGCTGATCGGGATTCACCTGGGTGTCCCCTGGGTCGACGAAATGATTTCCATGGCGTGGAAGCATGACAACGTGTTCTTTTGTGGGGATGCCTACGCACCCAGCCATTGGCCTTCGCAGGTCGTGCATTACGCCAACACCTATGGGCAGGACAAATTCATGTTCGGCACCGACTGGCCGGTGATAGAACCCGAACGTGCAGTGCGCGACATTCAGGCGCACAACTATCGCCCCGACCCCTACCGAAAAATGATGCGCGACAACGCCATCAAGGCGTTCAAGCTCCCATCGAGCGGGCTACAAAAAAGACCTGGCGACTGGTGCACGCTGCTGCCAGAGGGTGCGCTTGAGTCGCGACTGAATCCCGCCTAACCCTCTTTGTTATTGATTCGTTTGCCTCCTTTAGGAGAATTCATCATGAAGACCATTCTGAGCGCCTGTTTCGCGGCCAGTCTCTGTGCAGTCACCATTCCCAACGCTGTGGCCCAAGCCTTTCCTGATCGGCCGATCAAGGTGATCGTGCCCTACGGGCCAGGCGGCACGGATGTTCAGATGCGGCTTGCCGCACCCTTTATGTCCAAGGAACTCGGTCAACCGATTGTGGTGGAGAACAAGGCGGGAGGCGGTGCCACCATCGGCACCACACTGGTACGCAACAGCCCCGCCGACGGATACACGCTGCTGTTCACCGGGACCTCGGCTCTGTCGGTCGTGCCACACATGAGGCAAACCCAATACACCATGGACGACTTTGTGCCGATCGGTACGCTCACCGGTACCGCGCTCATCGTGGTGTCACGCACCGACGCGCCGTTTAAGACCCTGACTGAGATGATCGCTTACGCGCGCGCCAACCCGGGCAAGATCAACATGGGATCCTCGGGAGTCGGCACCACCACTCACATGATTGGCGAGGCGTTACAAATCACTGCCGGCGTCACCTTCACCCACGTACCACACACTGGCATGGGCCAGGTGATTGCAGCCATGATGAACGGATCGGCCGACATGATGATCGGTGTTCCCAGCGCCTTCGTGTCAAACATCCGTGCAGGCAAGCTGCTGGGGCTGGCAACCCTGGGTAACAACCGCTCGGAATTCCTGCCTGGCGCCCCCACCGCGAAAGAGGCTGGGTTCGAGGTAGTTGAGGAAACCAAGTTTGGTCTGCTGGCCCCGAGGGGCATTCCTGCCGAGACGCAGAACCGACTGGTGGCGGCGCTCAAAACCGCCGTCCAGAGCCCCGAGTTCATCGACAAGATGCGCAGTAATTTTGTGACTGCCCTTTACATGACGCCACAGCAATTCGCCCAGGCCCTCAAAGACGAGGAAAAGTATTGGGTTGGTCTGCTCAATCGGCCCGAGCTTCGCGGCCTCAAAGAGAAATGATCCACACCCCGGACCACGCCTGGTCTGCGCGCACCTGCGCCCAGAGTCTTGCCCGGGCCGCCGGCCATTGGCCCGACCAACAGGCCCTATTGATCGGGGGGGAGTCACGCACCTTTGCCGAACTCCAGGATGATGTGCAGCGGATGGCAGCGGACTTGAGCCGCCTTGGGCTACAACGTGGCGATCACTTTGCCATTTGCATGGGTAACACCCGTGAGTGGTGCACGCTGTTCCTCGCGGCCGGCACCCTTGGCGCAGTCACCATCCCGATCAACACCCGGTTCAAAGCTGACGAGATTGCCTACTGCCTTCGCCAGGCCGATATTCGTATGTTGGCCATCGCGGATCGATTTTTATCGATTGACTTCATCGCTATGCTGCGGAGTATTGTGCCGGGCATTGATAGCACCCTGCCCGATCCTGGGTTCCCGTTGCTACAAACGGTGGTAGTGGCGGGTCAAAACATTCCTCACGCCTGCATCGCCCTTCAAGCACTCACCCAGCCCGGCGGGCGACCTCCGCCCACGGAAGCGGTACAACCCGACGACACGCTACTCATTCAGTACACCTCGGGCACCACCGCCTACCCCAAGGGCGCCATGCTGTCCCACGCGAGCATGTTGCGTGACGCATGTGAAGTGGGCCGCCGGCTTGATCTTCGGCCCGGCGACCGGTATTTCAGCGGCCGTCCCCTGTTTCACGCGGCGGGTACGACCATGTCGCTTCTCTGCTCCATCGAGGCAGGCGCCTGCTATCTGACCACTCCGAGCTTTGACACCGAGCAGGTGCTCGACATCATGGAGCGCGAATGCTGTACTCATACGAGTGGCAACGACACCATGTTCCTGATGATGATGAGTCATCCAAGCTTTCCTGGCCGATCGTTTTCGCTGCGGGCCGGATGGGCTGCGGCCACACCTTCCGTGATGCGACAGATCATCGAGCGCATGGGGATCACCGGCCTGTGCTCCGCTTTTGGCATGTCGGAGTGCGCGCCGAACGCTGCCATGGCCTGCGTCGACGACGACATGGAGACGCGTATCCACGGGTATGCCAAGCCGCTGCCTGGCGTTTCGATCAGGATCTGGTCAGAGGAGATGGGCCGCGACCTCGCGTCTGGCGAGGTCGGCGAGATTCTGGTGAAGGGCTGGAATGTGATGAAGGGCTATTACAAGATGCCCGAGCACACCGCCAACACTATCGATTCCAACGGATGGTTACACACCGGAGATCTGGGTGTGTGCGACGACGAGGGCAGGCTCGCATTTGTTGGGCGCCTGAAGGACTCTTTCCGGGTGGGCGGTGAAAATGTGGCGCCCGCCGAGGTGGAAGACGTACTTCATCGCCATCCAGCTATCCGACAGGCACAGATCGTAGGCGTACCCGATTCGCGCATGGTGGAGGTGCCGGCCGCCTACCTCATTCTGCAGCCTGGGGCGGTGCTCACCGAGCCAGAAGTCATCGCATGGTGCCGCGAGCGCTGCGCAAATTTTAAGGTGCCAAGATATGTGCGCTTCATCGATAGCTTTGAGCACATTGGCATGACTGCAAGCGCAAAGATTCAGAAAAGAAAACTACGCGACTACATGATCCACGATCTTGGACTGGAGTCGGTTGTTCTCACCGGACAGAGCGCAAAGCAGTGAGCGGGCACGCCTTGAGTCGAGAGGAGATTTCTATGCTCAGGCAATCGATAAGGCGCTCGATCGAAGGGCGTATGGCAGCGTTCCCGCGCGACATGGCAGCGCATGGACGGTTCACGCCCGACATGGTTCGAACTTTCGCCGAACTGGGCTTCCTGGGCATCCGGCTGGATGAGCGCTGGGGCGGAGCCGCCATGAGCCTGCGGGCCTACTGCCTGGTTCAAGAGGAGCTTTCACGGTTGTCACCCATCCTCTCGCTGATGGTTTCATCCACCAGCGGTCTGGCCCCGATGGCTATTCAGCGCCATGGAACCGCCGAGCAGCAGCGCCGCTACCTTCCGCAGCTCTGTAGCGGCCAGTCACGAACCTGCTTCGCACTGACCGAGCCTGAGGCAGGCTCCGATGCGGCCGCGATGACAACTACCGCCCATCGTGTGTCGGGCGGATGGCAACTCAACGGGATCAAGCACTTCATCACGCTCGCCGATGATGCTCAGCTGATGATGGTCATGTCTATAACCGATCGGGCCAAGCGCGCGAGGGGCGGCGTCAGTGCCTTCCTGGTCGAGATTCCGACCCCCGGCGTCAGCGTTTCACGCGTCGATCGCACCATTGGATCGGCTGCCTGGACCCTCGGTGAAATCACCCTCAATGAGGTGTTTGTCGCTGACAGCCAGGTGCTGGGCGACATCGGCAAGGGCTTTTCCTACGCAATGGCGTCACTCGACGAAGGGCGGCTCAATGTAGCGAGCATCTGCCTCGGAGCCGCCCGTTGGCTCTTGGAAGCAAGCGCGGCCCACGCGACGTCACGCGTAACGTTCGGCGCCCCACTCGCCTCGCGGCAGGCAATCCAGTGGATGCTTGCTGACAGTGCCACCGAGATCGCGGCTACAGAAGGGCTGATTCAAGCTGCGCTCGAGGCGATTGAGGCTGGCGGCTCGGCCGGAGCCTTAGCCAGTATGGCCAAGCTTTATGCATCAGAGATGGCCTTTCGAGTCGCCGACCGAGCCGTTCAGATCCATGGCGCGGCGGGTGTCCTGGATAGTTCGCCAATCGGTGCAATGTTCCGTGACCTTCGACTGTTCAGGATTGGCGAAGGCGCATCAGAGATTCAGCGGATGCTGATCGCGCGAAGCGTGCTGGAGCAGGTGCCCAACTAGTTTCTGGCTAGCGATCTTGCACCGCCACCCCAAAGCCATCCCCTCTTACCTACTGGACCAGCGCGTCGTCCTCCACCGGAACAATCGCGCTGAAATCAGTACCTGCATGAAACTCGGCCCGAGTAAACGCGGTTTGCCGGTTCTCCACAGAGTTCACGTTGATGTAGAACAGCGCCCGACGAAGCGGCGTGATATTTGGCGTTGAACCATGTACTAGGTTGCAATGCATAAAGATCACCGTCCCGGCAGGACCAACGCCCGCTTCAACGCCGCCGCCCCGCTCTACCAACTCAATGAGTCGGCGCTCGGCAAGGCGCATCAACACATTGCCCGTGGCATCACGAACGGGCTCAAAATCATCGATTACGCCATCGCGATGGGAGCCGGGAATGAACAAGAGGGGCCCTACCGCGGCCGTGACGTCGTCCAGGAAAACGGTAATCATCAGCGCTCGAGGCTCGGGGAGACCGTCAACTTTTCGCCAGGTGGCATAGTCTTGATGCCAGTCAAAGCCGCCGCTCCCCAACCCAGCGTTGTAGTTCAGCCGGGACTGGTGAATATAGACGCCCGAGCCCACCAATTGCTCGGCGGGCCGGATGACCCGCGGATGTCGACAAAGCTTGTTGATGGTAGGTTCGTGCGCGTGGGCACCGTGAACCATCCGCACACTCTCCGTGTTGAACTCAGGCGTCACGTTCGGGCCTTCGCCCTGCACGCTTCGAACTGCCGCCTGCTGAACCGGCACGACTTCCTCGCGGCTAAAGAGCGACGGGAAAGTGAGATACCCGGTTTCGTGAAAGCGGGTGATCTGTTCAGCGGTTAATTCCATGCTGCTGGCGTCCTTTAAAAATTCAATGATCTGATTGTTACGCGCTACGACCTGAACCGTGCGACCCAAGATACATCGTGAGCGTTGAACCCGTTACGGACTGAGGACAGATCACTGACAAACGACCCGATGATTCACAACACCGATGGGAACGATCAATCAATTCTAATCATCCAGCAAGTGACATCCGTCAGGAACACCGTGCCTTAGCCGCCTGGCAACGTCACCACTACATCGAAAAATTCCGTTCGCTGCGTGCCCCGCGGCTTACCCGCTTCGTGCTCGTCCCAGGGTACGAAGGTGGGACGACCGTGCAGACGTTCGGGCAGCACCATCGCCCGAAGGAAAGCGCTGGTGGCTGCGAGGTTTCGCCCCACCACCGGGTCATGCCCCGACTCGAACCAGGCGTCACCCGGGCCGAGCCTTCGCCATTCACTTCCCACCTCCGCCATCACCGCACCATGGATCAATCGCCGGATGCCGGGCCCCTTGTGTCCGTGTCGGGGTGTGCACGCCTTAGCCGGAAAATCGACCCGGTCGCATCGAAAAACCATTGGGCGCTTCGGGTCGAGCGCCAAATCGTGCGCCAGTACAAGCGACATCTCACGAACCGCAGGACTCTGCTCTACTCCGCCGGGACCAATCTCAAAACTCCAAACCATCGCGGTCCCTCGAAGCTCGATCGGCGACTCAAAGAGCCGACATTCACTTGCCTGCATCAACACGCGTGCATTGGCTGATTCCACCTCGACCGTACCTTCGAGTACGAACAGCGCACGCGGCGCTGCTGGCAGTCGAACAGGCTGCGACACGATCAATCTGTCTTCGTACAGCGCCAGATATGCACTCATGCCTCTCCCCTTCATCAGCCCCGCGCCAAACGATTTTGAATCGAACGCCCCGCAACCATTACCGCACCGGCTGACAGCAGTAGGCACAGGCCCGGCCACAGCGAAATCCACCAGGCCACCAGAATAAAGTTCGTGCCTTGCTCGAGAATTGAACCCCAGTCGGGCGTCGGCGGCGCGACACCCAGCCCGAGAAACCCAAGGGCAGCCTCGATTTGCAGTGCAAGCGGAAAGAGAATGACGTATTGCATTAAAACTAGCGGTAACACGTTGGGCATGACCTGGCGGAAGAGGATCGACCATCGTCCAAAACCCAGCGCACGAGACGCCTCAACATAGGTCTTTCCTGCCTCAGAGAGCGCGCCCGAACGAGCGATCCTGAAAAACATCGGCAGATACACAATCGCAAGCGCAAGCACCAGATTTCGCGCGCCAGGCCCAAGAACACCAGTGATCACCACCCCCGCAATGATGGGAGGAAAGGTGAGGATTACATCGACCGCACGCGCCGCCAAGAGGTCGAGCTTGCCTCCCACGAAGCCCGCGACGAGGCCGAGCAGTCCACCCACAAGCCCCGACGCAAATAACGCGCCGGCGACCAACCCGAGCGTGATCCGGGCGCCATGCACGACGCGCGAAAAAATATCGCGCCCGACATCATCGGTCCCGAACCAGTGATGCGCCGAAGGCGGTTGCAGCGCTTTAGCCGGGTCAACCGCGAGCGGTGACATCGGCGCGACCCAGTCCGGCACCACGACAAGCACCGCCAGCAAGCAGAGCAGCGCCGTGGCGAGCGCCCGCGCAACCCGCGTCTGCAGTGCAGCGCTTGAGCCCGCCATTACGCTGCCCTCAGCCGAGGGTCGATGAGACCGTAAAGCAGATCGACCAGAACGTTGACCGAGATCGCGATCAGCACGACGAACAGCAGCGCGCCCTGCACGACCGGATAGTCGCGCCCCTGAATCCCCGAAAGAATCAGCCGTCCCAGCCCAGGAATGGAAAACAGCGACTCGATGACCACGGTCCCCCCCAGAATCTGGATCAGGATCACACCCATGAATGTGGTGAGCGGAATGAGAATGTTCCGCAATGCATGCCAGTAGTGAATCCGCGCTGAGGAAAGGCCTTTCGCGCGCGCCGCACGAATATAGTCGCGGCGCAGTTCAGCCACCATGCAATCGCGGACGAACTGGCTGTAGGCGGTGGTCTGGAGAACCGACAGACTCAGTACGGGCAAGATAATGATTGAGAGGTTGTCAGCCAGGTTTTCCGAGGGCGAGCTATACGCGAAGGGTGGCGACCATCCAAGCCATGCCGAGGCGCCCACAAGCAGCATCAACCCGACCCAAAAAACAGGCGCCGACAACCCCATCAAATTGACCGCTTGAATCAGTGTGTCCACCCGTCCCCCCTCGCGCAGCCCGGCCACGACCCCCAGCGGCACGCCAATGAGGGTTGAGAGAAGGAGCGTAAGGAGCGCGATCTCGAGGGTGACTACGAACGCATCACCGATCATCCGGGTAACCGGTTTACCCTGATACCAGCTTTTCCCTAGATCGCCCTGGAGAACCTGTCCCAGCCATTCGAAAAATTGGGCGGCGAGTGGGCGATCAAGTCCGAAGAAGCCCCTCAGCGCCTGCGCCGCCTGCGGGTCGGACGCCTGCCCCATCATCTGAGCAACGATATCGCCAGGAACCGCGCGTAGAAGCAGAAACACAACCAGGCTGGAGACCAGCGCAGCGCTCAGCGCGCTGACCAGCCGGTTTAAAAACATGCGTACCATCTTCATGGGGCGATCAAAAGGGCCACAAGACGCCGAGCGCGCCCGCGCCTGTGGCCCTTCTCAACTGCCCCCCTCAATCAGCCAACCACGTCCGCACAAGACCAAAATACCATCCGGTCGGATGCTGCTGGTGGTTTCGGACACGCTCGCGCTCAACGCCCAACAGATCAGCTGAAAACATCATGATTGTAGGAACGGACTCAGCCAACACCTTCTGAAAATCGAGGTAGACGCCGCGACGCACCTCATAACCCGACTCCTCCCGTCCACGATCCAGGAACTGGCTCGCCTGCTCGTTTTTCCAGTTGCGGAAATCAGCGCCTAATGGCGCAGCGCGGAAATGCCGATAAAACAAAAGACTGGGATCGGGCGACGAGGGCCAATCATTGAAGGTGAACCCCATCTGCTTAGATTGAAAATTCCTGACCCAAACCCCCAACTCGACCTTCTTGATATTTGTCCGAATACCGATCCGCTTGAGCTGCTCGGCGATCGTGACCGCAGCTGCATCCATCCAGTCATAGCCAATAATAGTGGTGAGGTCGATATCAAACCCACTCGGGTGTCCCGCCTCGGCCATGAGCTTACGCGCACGATCGATATCAGGCTTCTGGTGAGCCACCTGATCAAGCGGCAGACCCCACCGCGCCTGCATGCCGGGCACCATTGTTCCCAGCACCTGCCCGTAGCCAGCGATAGAGGCCTTCATCACCAATTCTTTATCGATCGCAAGGGCGATCGCCTGCCGCACGCGCACGTCACCCAGCAGCGGATGTTCAAGCCCCAGGTCGATACTCTTCTGATTCATGGAGGGCGTACGTACGAGCCTCACACCAGGAACCTTGCTCAGCTGCTCTGCGTCCTGGGGCCGCGTAAAGATTCCCAGATCGATACGCCGGTTCTGAGCGGCCACCACCATCGCTGCAGAATTCGGCATGAAGGCGAATGTGACCTCATCGAGATGGGGTAACCCAGGCTGCCAGTATTCCTTGAACTTTTCAAACACCAGCACAGAGTTCTGGCGAAATTGTTTGAGCCTGAACGGACCCGTTCCGACTGACACTTCATTCAACCGGGTACGCGCCTCTGGCGTCGCAAAATAGTCTTTAGGGATGACGCCGCCATAGCGATGGGTCAGCGTGATAGGCAGCAGTCCGTTCTTGCGCGAGAGTTTAAAAACTACCGTATCAGAATCGGGGGCCTCGATTGATTCAATGGTGGACAGGTCGCCTGCGCCGGGTGAGCCGTTCTTGGCATCACGCAGGTAATCGTAGCTGTACTTCACGTCGGCCGACGTCATGGTCTGACCGGTATGGAATTTCACGCCGCGGCGCAGCTTGAAGGTATAGGTGAGCTCATCCGCCGATAGCGAATAGCTCTCGGCCAGCAGCGGTACGGCATCCCCGTTCGCGCTTTCGTAAAAGAGCCCCTGGTACGCTAAGACCGTGACACGAATTCGTGCATCCGCCGCCTGGTGATAAGGATCGAGCGCGGGGGGCTCTGTGAGCGAACCAACTGTCATCCGCCCGCCGGCCCGTGCCGCTGGATCGGCGCGACCATACACATCCGTACTTTGTGCCTGCGCGGCGGACAGCAGTGCGCCAACTGCCGTCAACGTACATGCCGCGAGCCACTTCAACCCCGTGGTCTTAAACATGACAACTCTCCCTGTTCTGATTGGAATGAATGAATACAGCCGATCAGCGCTTAAGCGCCGCAACAAACTCCACCTCAACCGGTACCCCTCGCGGCAACTCTGCCATACCCACCGCAGACCGGGCATGCCGTCCGATTTCACCGAACACATCGAGGAGGCACTGCGACGCACCATCCACCACCACGGGCTGATCGACGAATCCAGTCGCGCTGCTGACAAAGCCCGTGAGCTTCACCACTCGATCAATCCGATCAAGCGAACCCAACGACTGACGCAACACGGCGAGGCCGTTCAAGACACACTGCCGCGCGATCAGTTTTCCCGATGCGACATCGATCTCAGCGCCTAGCTTTCCCACCGGGAGAGATCCGTCTGGCATCCAGGGGAGTTGCCCCGATACCCAAGCCATATCGTGATGAACTGCGACGGCCACGTAGGAAAAGGCCGGCGCGCGGGGTGTAGGCAATTGGATACCCAGTTCGCTTAACCTTGCTTCTATGCTCATGGTGCAGGGCTCCGTTCGGCCAACATGTCGGCCAGTGTAGTGTCTAGCGTTTGATCCGGGCGCCAGCCAAGGTCGCGTTCGAAACGTGCCTGCGAGACCAGCGGATAGACAATCGGAGCGGGTGAATCGATCAGCGTGACCTGATAGCCGGGTACCTTCTTTTTTAGTACACCTGCGATCTCAGCATATTCAGTGGTAAAGCCCAACACGTGATAACGACGCGCGAGCCCAGGCGGGGCGCGCAGCAGCCGAACACAGGCCTCACCCGCATCGTCAACATGCATGGCATCGAAGGGCTGCAATGACACCCGTACCGTCGAGGCTCGCCCATCGCGCGCATCCATTGCCATCTGGCGAACCATGCCCGCAGCCCCCTGGTACCAGAGTCCGGGCCCTAACATCAACGGTATACGTACCCCGACAATCTCCATCCCCTCGCGTCGGCTCATGTAGTCGGCGATCTGCTCGGCGAGTAACTTACTGAGGCCATAGTGCACTCGCGGCGCACACGGTGCGTCCTCATCCAGCCGTTCGCTCAGTGATGCTGCAGCGCCCAGCACGACCGTTGAACTGGTCCACACCACGCGCCTCACCTGGTGCTCGGCAGATGCTTCAAGCAGATACCGAAACCCCTCGACATTGACGGCAAACGTTCGATCCGGCTGGGTTTCTGCTGAACGCGTGAGGCCCACATCCCCGTCAGAAAACGCTGCAAGATTTACGACTGTATCGGGCCTTAAAAGGCTAAGTACGGCATGTAATGCATCCTTGTCCAGAATCGATCCGAGCGTCTCGGTCGCTCCTGATGGCAGCGCAAGCCGTGCGTTTGTATCCAGCACATGCACTCGCCTGCCGGCTGCGAGCAAACGCCTCACCACAGCGGTCCCGACAAAACCGCGCCCGCCTACCACCAGCACGGTGCGGGTCAGATCTGGAAACGTCCCCGTGCTATCCATGAGGCTCAGGCGCCTCGAGCGCCAGGTCATCACGAAGGCAGGCAATTTGATGCCCCGGTCTCACGGTACGCAGCGGAGGAACCGAGTGAGCACATTCGGACTGCGCAAACGGGCAACGCGTCCGGAAGACGCAACCGCTGGGCGGATCAGCGGGGCTGGGAATCTCATCCTTGAGAAGCACCGGCTGACCGCGCCGACGGCGAGCCCCGGGCGCAGCCCAAAGGAGACCAGCTGTGTAGGGATGCCTGGGCTCACGAAAAACCGATCGAACTGGTGCAACCTCCATCACACGTCCCAGATAGAGCACCATCACGCGATCCGCCATCAGTTCAACCACACCCAGGTCGTGCGAAATGAACAGCATTGAGAGACTGAAAGATAACTGCAGGTCACGCAGTAAAGCGAGAATACCAGCCTGGACCGAGACGTCCAGCGCCGACACAGGTTCATCGGCAACCAGTACTCGAGGCTTGACCGCGAGGGCACGCGCAATCGCGAT
>SYIM01000233.1 GCA_005798775.1 Burkholderiales bacterium | reverse complement strand
GCTGCGTGCTGGCCAACCGGTTGGTACGTGCCGGCCGCCGGGTCCTCCTGCTTGAGGCGGGGGGGCCGGATGGTGCGTTCTGGGTCCGACTGCCGGTCGGCTATTTCCGCACCATCTTCGACCAGCGATTTGCGCGGCTCTTCGAGGTCGAGCCGCAGCCGCAGACCGGTGACCGGCGAATGATCTGGCCCCGCGGGCGGATTGTGGGGGGGTCGAGTTCGATCAATGGCCTCCTCTACGTACGTGGCCAGCATGCCGATTATGACGACTGGGCGCGTGCCGGTGCCACCGGCTGGTCGTATCGCGAGGTTCTACCTTTTTTTCGCAGGTCCGAACGTTTCAACGGTGTGGCAAACGACTATCACGGCACCGACGGCGAATTGGGCGTGACCGAGTTGCGAAATGACGATCCGAGCTGTCTTGCGTGGCTCGAAGCGGCGCAGCAGTTCGGGCTGCCCGCTAACACCGATTTCAACGCGCAGACCGATTACGGCGTAGGGCGTTATCAGTTGTCGATCCTGGGCCGCTGGCGCTGCAGCGCGTCGGTCGCGTTCCTGAAACCCGTAAGCGGGCATGCCGGACTCTCTGTTCGTACCGGCGTGCTGGTCTCGCGTGTGCTGTTCGAGGCTGGGCGTGCCGTCGGGGTCGAGGCACACATCAACGGCGTCGCGCACGCGTTTCGCTGTGAAGGCGATGTCATCCTATCCGCAGGAAGCCTGCAGTCGCCGCAGCTGTTGCAGCTGTCCGGTGTGGGGCCCGCCGGTCATCTGCGTGCGCTGGGCATCCCGGTCATTCATGACGCCCCCGAGGTGGGCGAGAACCTCCAGGATCACTACCAGGCACGGACTATCGTACGGCTAAAGGATCCCATCTCGCTCAATAACCAGGTTCGCAGTCTTGCCGGCCTCGCCCGAATGGGCTGGCAATGGCTCGCTGATGCGCGTGGGCCGCTCACTGTTGGGGCAGGACAGGTGGGCGGATTTGCCTGCTCCTCGCAGTCGCAGGGTGGGCGTGCCGACATTCAGTTCAATGTCATGCCGCTCTCGGTCGATAAACCCGGCACACCGCTTCATGAATTTCCCGGCTTCACTGTATCGGTCTGCCAGTGCCGACCCGACTCGACCGGATCGATCCGAATTCGCAGCACCGATCCAATCGAGGCGCCTCGGATCACGGCCAACTATCTGCGCGAAGAGGGTGATCTGAAAACCCTGGTCGAGGGCCTCCGGATGTGTCGCGAGATTTATCGGCAGCCGGCATTCGCTGACCGGTGGGTCGAGGAAAAGCTACCCGGTGACACCAGCCTGGAAGACTTCGCGCGCCGGTTTGGTGGCACGGTGTTCCATCCGACCAGCACCTGCAGGATGGGTAGTGATGCCCGGGCGGTGGTGGATCCGCAACTGCGCGTGCAGGGGGTGGAAGGGCTGCGGGTGATTGATGCCTCGGTGATGCCTCGCGTGGTGTCAGCCAACACCAACGCAGCCACCATCATGGTTGGCGAGCGTGGTGCTGCGCTGATGCTGGGTGACTGATCGCGACCAGCGCGGAACGATCCTGGACGGGGTCACTCGGCTTTAATGCCCTGTTCCTTCACCACCTGACTGAACACCCTGATTTCGCGCGACACCAGCGTATCGAGATCGCCAGGTGGGCCCGCGATAATCGTGAGCCCCTGGGCCTCCAGCCGGCCACGCACATCCGTCTCGGCGAGCGCAGCGGCTGCCGCGCCATGCAGCCGCGCGATGACGGCCGCAGGGGTTCCGGCGGGTACGAACATGCCTACCCAGGTGTCGGACTCGAAACCGGGAAATGCTTCGCCGATGGTGCCTCCGGCCGGCAAGAGCGCGCTTCGTGCGCGTGACGTGATGGCAATCGGCTTGAGCCGCCCTGCCTTGATGTGCTGCATCATGCCGCCCAGCGTTCCCAGCACGGCGGGCACCTGGTTGCCGATCACGTCGGTCATAGCGGGACCCGCACCCTTGTAACCCACATGGGTGAGTGACTGGCCGCTCATCGATTGCAGGACGGCGCCTGCAAAATGCCCGGGCGAACCCACGCCGCCCGTCGCATACTGACCGGAGCGCGCATCGCTTTTCGCAAGCGCAAGCCACTCCTGCAAGGTGTTCGCAGGTACTGAGGGATGAACTGCAATCGCCTGCGGCAGGAGCCCCACCAGTGTGACGCCACGCAAGTCGCGCTCGGTGTCAAAGGGTAGTTTCGGGTTCATCGCCTGGTTGATGGAATGCGACGACACCGTGAACAGCACTGAGTATCCGTCGGGCGAGGCCTTGGCGACCAGCCCGGTTGCGATGACGCCACCGCCGCCTGGCCGGTTCTCCACCACAACCGACTGGCCGAGTTTCTCGCCAAATTTGTCGCTCAGGGCACGCGCTGCGGAGTCAGCACCGCCGCCCGGTGCGAACGTGACGATCAATTTGACCGGCTGGCGCTGCGGAAAATCCTGCGCGCCGGCAGGCGAGAGGGGAAGCGCAGCCGCAACGACTGCGCACATCAAGGCTCTGAGGATCACGAACAACTCCTTACAGCGGGTTCGCACCAGCCGGTTTGGCGGGCGTCTGATGATGGCGCAGTCTGTTCACCCTGGCGCAGGTTGTCAACGCCGGTGAGCGCGAGGCGCGCGCAGAACGGGCAAGGCCCTTGCCGGTCAGGGAATTGCACCGCGATCCGTTGAGAGCCCAGCCACAATTGCGTCTCATCCATCGACCGCCGGCTGCCCTTTATCTTGGACTCCTCTCCGCTTCAGATCGTCTGGTTCAAGTGCGATCTGCGCCTGTACGACCACCCTGCGCTCGCTACCGCTACCGTTGCCGCGCGCGGGCCGGTACTGGGTCTGGTGGTCTTTGAGCCGTCGCTCTGGGCGCTGCCGGATGCAAGCGGGCGGCAGGCTGCGTTTTACGCCGATAGCCTTCACGATCTTCTGCGAGCGGCGCGAGCGGCCGACCTACCGATCATGGTGGAAACGGCCGAGATGCCGGAACTCCTCAACCGTCTGCGTTGTTCAATGGGCAGCTTTGTGCTTCACAGTCATGAGGAGACCGGTAACTGGGCGAGTTTTCAGCGCGACCGCGCAGTGCTCGCCTGGTGTCGCGAACACCACATCCCCTGGCATCAGGTGCCACAGAACGGTGTGGTGCGCGCGCTCGGATCGCGCGATGATTGGTCGCGATTGCACGATGCGCGGATGTCGGCGTCGGTGCTTGCGCCACCTCGGTTCACAGCGCTGCCGGCTCGCGTTGGCGGTCGTCTTCCTGATGCGCGTTCGGCCAGCGCCGAGGAGGCAGCGCTTCGGCCATGGCGGGTGCTTGCCGATACCGATCCCTGTCCCGGGCGCCAGCAGGGTGGCCGCGAACGGGGGCTTGAACTGCTCAGGACTTTTCTCGCCGGACGGGGGGCTTCATATCGTTTCCACATGAGCAGTCCTGGAACCGCCGAGCAGTCGTGCTCGCGCTTGTCGGCGCACTTGGCCTGGGGGACGCTGTCGGTGCGCGAAGTGCTGCACGCGGTCTGGCAGGCGCGGTCCCAATGGCAGTTGGACAACAGTCATCCGCAGCAGCGGTCCATGCTTGCGAGCCTCAAGAGTTTCGAGAGTCGCCTGCACTGGCGTTGCCACTTCATGCAGAAGCTCGAGTCCGAGCCTGAACTGGAGTTCCGGTGCTTACACCCCGCCACGCGCGGGCTGCGAAATGAGGGTGAGCCGACCGCCCTCGACACCGCACGTCTCGAGGCCTGGCAAGAAGGGCGGACGGGGTTTGCATTCGTCGATGCCTGCATGCGTTACCTCGCCTCGACCGGCTGGATCAACTTTCGCATGCGGGCGATGCTCACCTCTTTTGCGAGTCAGCATCTCTGGCTCCACTGGAAGCTGACCGGCGAGCATCTGGCGCGTCTCTATACGGATTATGAGCCGGGTATTCACTGGCCGCAGATTCAGATGCAGAGCGGCACCACCGGCATCAACACGATCCGGATCTATAACCCCGAGAAGCAGCGCCAGGATCAGGACCCCGGTAGCGAGTTTGTGGCGCGTTGGGTGCCAGAGCTGGGCACCGCGACTTATCCAACGCCCATCGTTGATCATCTGGCGGCGGCACACCTCGCGCGCGATCGTCTGTGGGGCTTGAGGAAAGATACCGAGTCGAAGGATGCTGCGCGCCAGATTTTCCAGAAGCACGGCAGCCGCAATCCGGCCTGCGAAGGCGTATCGCGTTCGCGCGCCTCGGTCACGGCAAGTCCGGTGGTAACGGACTCGTCGATCGGCGAACAGCAGACGCTGGATTTCTGAGGCTGGGCTTACGTCGGCTCGCGCACTGGCGCCATTTTCTGCGCCACGATCACGATGAGCAGGAGCCCCAGGCCGATGAGGTCGGTGATAGAGCCTGGCTTGATGAGCGCGAGCGCTGCCACCACCAGGACGCCACGCTGCCACATTCGGGTGGGGCCAGCGAACCAGCCGAAGAGGCCGCCTGCCAGAGCAATCACGCCGATGGTCGCCGACGCCACAGAAAGCAGAACCTGGAACCATTGCTCGCCCCAGTCCTTGACTAGCAGCAACAACGAGGGCTCGTAGACAAACATGAAGGGCACGATGTAGGCGGGGGCGGCCGCGCGCATGGCTGCAAAGCCTGTGGCCCACATGCTGGTTTTGGCGAGCCCGGCAGCCGCAAAGACCGCAAGCGCCACCGGCGGGGTAATGGCAGACAGGATGGCGAAATAGAGCGCGAACATGTGAGCTGCTGGCGTGACTGCGCCGAGCTTGATGAGCGCGGGGACCAGCAGCGATACCATCACGATATAGGCTGGGGTGGTGGGCATGCCCATGCCCAGAATGATGCCGGCGACGGCAGTGAGCAGTAGCGCAAGAAAGAGCGCGTCCTTCGCGAGTCCGATCACGGCCTGAGTAAATTCAATGCCCAGGCCGGTAATGGTGACGCTGCCAATTACCAGGCCCGCGCACGCGCATGCCATGGCCACCGCAAGCGTGTTGCGAGCGCCATCGTTGAGCGCCTCGAAAACCGTCCGCCAGCTAATGTCGGCGCGTGTACTGGCGCGAACGAGCGCGAGCGGAATGCAGAACAGCGCGCCCACGAGCGCGCAGAGCGGCGCCGAGTAGCCCGCGGTCAACCCAATCAGCACGATGAGTATCGGAATGAACAGATGTCCGCGCTCGCGCATGACCGCCCCGAACCTGGGTAGCTCCGATTTGGGCACGCCTGCGAGCTTGTAGCGCCTGGCCTCGAAATGCACGGCAGCAAAGACCGATACGTAGTAAAGAAGCGCCGGAATGAGAGCCCATAAGGCGACCTGGGCATAGGGGACGGCGAGGAACTCGGCCATTACGAAGGCGGCTGCCCCCATGATGGGTGGCATCAATTGCCCGCCGGTGGAGGCAACCGCTTCGACTGCCGCAGCGAAGGAGGGCCGAAAGCCGGTACGCTTCATGAGCGGAATCGTGATCGGGCCGTCAACCATCACGTTGGCGACCGCACTGCCTGACACCGTACCAAACAACGACGAACTGATCACGGCCACTTTGCCCGGGCCGCCTGCGCTACTGCCAGTAAGCGACATGGAAAAATCCATGAAGAGTTGCCCGGTGCCGCTTCGCTCCATGAAGGAGCCGAACAAAACGAACAGCATGACGTAAGACGCCGACACACCGAGCGTGGAACCGAAGATGCCCTCAGTGGAGAGATAAAGCTGCTCCATCAGAACGGGGATCTTCACCTGGGTGAAGATCGCGGCATACGCGATGAATACGATAGCGGTGAGTGGCAATGCGCAGCCGATGACCCGCCGCGTGCCTTCCATCACCATCAGCACCGCGACGATGGTCCAGAACTTGTCGGCCCAGGTGAGCTCGTCGATATAGAGAATACGGCTGGTGACGTAGTCGTAGTTGATGAAGATATACAGCACGGCGCCGCACGAGAGCGCGAGCAGCAGGAGATCAAATAGCCGGCCAGGGATACTTTCGCGCTTGATAGTGGGATAAAGCAGAAACACCAGTCCCATGGCGAACATGAGGTGAATGCCGCGGAATATCACCGCATCAGGCGGTCCGAAGGCTGCGGTGTAAATGTGATAGACCGACATTGCGATGGCGAGTGTTGATACCACCGCACGAAGAACGCTTCCGGTAGGAAGCGCGGCAGCCTGTTCGTCTGACATCAGAGCTCCATGAACGGGCGCGGGGAAGCGCCCGTCGTTGGGGATCGATTAGCGCGCGCCCGCCTCGCGGTAGAACTTTTCTGCGCCTGGATGCAGTGGCACACCGATGTCGGCCGCCATCATCTTGGGTGTGAGGCCGGCGATCGACTTGACCACTGCCGCCATGTCATCGATATGGTTTGCCATCACCTTGGTCATCGTGTAGGCCGTTGCCTCGGGCAAGTCACAGGCCACCACCACATGGGTGAGGTAGGCAATGACCGGTACGTCCTCGTTCTGCTTCGGATAGGTGCCGGCCTTGATGATCTGCCGGGTATAGCCGGGATTGGCCTTGGACAGTTCCGCCATGGTCTTGTCGTCGACTGGAACCATTTTGATGTCGCGTGCGCTTGCCAGGTCCATGACGCTCGACGCAGGCGCGGTGGTGCCGAGCGTGAAGACGTGCGCGTGGCCGTCTTTCAACATGGACACCGCATCGGTATAGCTCGCCTGGAAGCTTGCACGGCCCAGCTTCTTGTAATCAAGCCCGTTCAGCTCGAGCACCGTGGCAGTGAGCACCTCTGCGGTGTTGCCGCGCGGCTGCGTCACCAGCGACTTGCCGGCCAGATCGCGGAATGAATTGATCTTCGCGTCGGCGAGCGCCACCACCTGAAAATATTGCGGATAAAGATTGGCGAGCTGACAGACCTTGGTGACTTTTTTCGGATAGGGCTTGTTGCCCGCGATCCCGTCAAAGGTGGTTGATGAGTTAGCCATGCCGATGTGCGCTTTGCTCTCATCGATTCCGCGTACATTGCTGATGCCTGCGCCGGGTGTGGTCTGAATCTGAAGACCCGGGATCGCTTTCTCCCAAAGGCCTTTCAGGGCGCCACCGAGCGGAATCCAGGCGCCGCCCTGTGGTCCGGTCATGAAGGTGAGTTGTTGGGCGCTGATGGGGCCTGAGCCGAGGCCAGCCACCAGTGCGGCGAGGGCGCTCCATTTACGAAAGCGGGTCATGGGGGTCTCCTTGGTTGGCGAATGAATCGTCGCGGGACGGGTCGCTCTCCCGGCATGATAGTCCTCAGGTGGTCACTTGATAACCCCCGCCTGAATCGGATTGCGGGTTCGACAGTGGGTGGCAATCCGGCCCTCGACCTGGCTTCGGTCAGATCAATCACGGACTCCGGTTGGCAGAGGCAGGTGCTACCGATTTGAGGAGGGGATCGTTTCGCGAAGGCTGAGTGTCTAGGGCGCTTGTTTCAGCGCGCGGAGGAGTCGCCTGGTAGCGATATATCCGGGAGCCTGTTCCAGCCCGCGATAGCGGCTTGCGTGCGGGCCTGCGGGAAGACCGCCCCGGCTATACCTGCCGGAAGCGCGCCATCCAGGCGTGGGCCGTCAGCTGGAAACCCGCAAGATCAGCATCGCGTCCGGTTTGCGCTTCGAGCGCGCTGGCGACCACTGGGGCGGCGGCGAGCGCTGACGCCACATCGAGAAACAGCAGCCGCGAGCGTCGGGCGAGAACATCCTCTACCGAGCTCGCCCAGGTGTGATCGGCGAGCCAGGCCACTTCAGCGGGCGTTGGCGCTCGCGCGGCGAGGGCTGTCATGCCAGACGGCAGGGTGATGCCTGGCGGGGTCGTCGCTTCGAAGGGATGCCGCGGGAGCGCGCGGAGTACATCACGCGCCATGGCAAGGCAGGTGGTCCATTTACCGCCGGTGATGGTGACGAGTCCGTTCGGTTCGACTTCGATCGCGTGCTCGCGGCTGATGCGATGGGTGGCAGAGCCGGCGGTGGCGCTCGGCTTCACCAGCGGGCGTAGCCCCGCCCAGGCGCTCAGGATGTCGGCCCGCGTTGGGGCGGGTGACAGGAGCCGCGCGGCCTCGGACAGGATCAGATCGATTTCAGCGGAGAAGGGGAGCGGCTCGCGGCCGAGTTCGACATCCGCAGGATCTCGCGGCGTGTCGGTGGTGCCAATCACGCAGTGGCCCAGCCAGGGCACAACGAATAATACCCGGCCATCGGCGGTTCGCGGCAGCAGCAGCGCGTCGTCCGCCGGATGGAAGCGACGCTCCACCACGATATGGGCGCCCTGGCTGGGCTGCACCATGGGTTCGCCGCCGCGCAGGTCATCGACCCAGACGCCGGTAGCGTTCACCACGTCGCGCGCCTTTAAATGACCCGAGGCGCCGGTGAACGGGTCGGTTAAAGCAAGCGCGAGACCGCCAGCGCCGGGCGTGACTCCGGTGGCTCGCACCCGGTTAAGCAGTACCGCGCCCGCCGCCGCGGCGCCGCGCGCCATCGCGATGGCGAGTCCCGCGTCGTCAAACTGCGCGTCGCAGTAACTGACGGCGCCCCGCAGATGACGGCTTGCAACGGCGGGGTAGCGGCTCCGCATGGCAGCCCGTGACAGCTGCTCGGTCTTGCCCAGGCTCGATGGGCCTGCGAGCCAGTCGTAGGTGACCAGACCTGCGCCGTAAAACAGGCGCTCCCACCAGCGATAGGCGGGCATCACGAAGCGAAGCGGGTGCGCGAGATCGGGGGCCAGGTCGATAAGGGCCTTGCGCTCATGGAGCGCTTCGCGCACCAGGCTGATTTCTCCCTGCGCAAGGTAACGAACGCCGCCGTGCAGAAGTTTGGTCGATCGCGAGGACGTGCCGCTTGCAAAGTCATGGGCCTCGATCAGTGCGACCGACCGGCCCGCCCAGGCCGCCTGGAGCGCTACCGCCAGACCGGTTGCGCCGCCGCCCACGACCGCGAGGTCGAAGCCCTCCGGGCGGGTGAGCGAGGCAAAGGCGTGCGTTCTGGAGGTCAATCTCGTGCCCACCCGCGGGACCGGTCGACCGCTTCGCGCCAGCGCGCACGGTGTGCCGTGCGGTGGCTGTCGGACCACTGTGGCTCGAATCGCCGGTCGAGTTTCCAGCATGCGGAGAGCGTATCAAGCCCTGGCCAGAAGCCAGTCGCCAGTCCGGCCAGCGCAGCCGCGCCGAAAGCAGTGGTTTCCGTCATGGTCGGTCGAAGTACTGGAATGCCAGCGATATCCGCCTGCATCTGCATCAGCAGGCTGTTCTGGGTGGCGCCGCCGTCCACCCTAAGCTCGGTAATGGGCTTACCCGCATCGCGCCCCATGGCGGTGATCAGATCGGCTGATTGCAGCGCGATCGACTCCAGCGCAGCCCGAGCGATATGCGCTCGCGTGGTGCCGCGTGTCATACCGATCATCACGCCGCGAGCGTGTCCATCCCAGTCCGGCGCCCCGAGACCGGTGAATGCAGGGACCAGCCAGAGATCACCGGTATCGGTAATACTTGCCGCAAGCGGCTCGATATCGGCGGCGCGTTCGATGAGACCCAGGCCGTCGCGCAGCCACTGCACCGTGGCACCTGCCATGAACACACTACCCTCCAGACACCAGGTGGTGTTCGCGGGGATCTGCCAACCGAGCGTACCGATCAGACGGTTGGTGCTGAAGCTTGGCGTGTTGCGGGTTTTCATCTGCATTAAGAAGCCGGTGCCATACGTG
>SYIM01000232.1 GCA_005798775.1 Burkholderiales bacterium | reverse complement strand
GGGCAGGCCGATGCCCAGGTTCACGTAGGCGCCTTCAGGGATATCGCGTGCCACACGCGCGGCGATCTGGTCGCGGGTCAGTCGGGTCATGGTGCGGCTCTCATTCGGGTTTGCTGGCGGGTGCGGCGGCAGGTGTGGCGGTAGGTGTGGCGGGCTTTTGCGGACCGCGCATCACGGTGCTGCCCACGGCAAGCACCCGGGTCACAAAGATGCCCGGCGTGACAATGTTTTCCGGGTCGAGTGAGCCGAGCCTCACCACTTCATCGACCTGCGCAACCGTGCAGCGCGCGGCGCTGGCCATGATGGGGCCGAAGTTGCGCGCCGCCTTCCGGTAGGTGAGGTTACCCCAGCGGTCGCCTCGGAGCGCCTTGATGAGGGCGAGGTCGGCGTGGATCGGCGCCTCGAATACATGGCCACGACCATTGATGATACGGGTCTCCTTGCCTTCGGTGAGCGCAGTGCCGTAACCGGTGGGGGTGAAGAAGCCGCCGATGCCGGCACCAGCCGCGCGGATCCGCTCCGCGAGGTTGCCCTGCGGCACCAGCTCGAGCTCGACCTTGCCGGCGCGGTAGAGGCTATCGAAAACCCATGAGTCCGCCTGGCGCGGAAATGAACAGATGATCTTTCTGACCCGCCCCGCCTTCAGGAGTGCGGCGAGCCCGGTCTCGCCGTTGCCGGCGTTATTGTTGACGATGGTGAGATCGCGCGCACCCTGCTCGATCAGCGCATCGATCAGCCGCCAGGGCATGCCTGATCCGCCAAAGCCCGAAATCAGAACGGTGGAGCCGTCAGCCACGCCGGCGAGCGCCTCTGCGGGGCTGGCAACGATCTTGTTGATCATCTTGAAAACGCCATCAGTCGGGTGAGGGGCGGGGAAGACGCCAGGGCGGCAGCCCGGCGGGGAGGGGATTACACGCGCCTGGCGCCAGCTGTGTCAAGCCGGGCATCGCAGCCGGGTATCGCGCCGCTGCGATCCCGCCTGGGTTCCGGAGCGCTGGGTCCAGGGGGGTTGAGCCTCGGGTCATGCCCGGCTCCGGTTGAAGTTTGCGCCCGAACGCGCGGGCGCGCTCAGAGCCGGCTGATCACGGGCCGAAGCACCCACAAGAGGGCGAGTCCGGGTAGCGCCGCCAGCACCGTCAGCAGAAAAAAAGTCGGCCAGCCAAGTGCTTCGACCAGCAGCGCCGAGAGCGGACCGACATAAATCCGCCCGACCGCCGACAACGCCGACAGGAGCGCGTATTGCGCGGCCGAAAATCGCCGGTCGGTGAGCGCCATCAGAAAGGCGACGAACGCCGCCGTCCCCAGGCCGCCGCACAGGTTCTCGAGCACCACCGCGCTTGCCATGACCCAGAGGTCGCGCGGCAGCACCGACACCAGCCAGTAGCCCAGATTGGAGACCGCCTGCAGCACGCCAAAGAGCATCAGCGTGGAAGCAAGCGGGCGCTTGGCGAGCCAGGCGCCGCCCGCGAGCGCGCCGAGGAGGGTGGCAGCAAGCCCCAGCATCTTGTTGACCGCGCCCACCTCGGCGGCTGAAAACCCGGCGCCGCGGATCAGGAAGGTGGTGGAGAGCGCGCCCGCGAAGGCATCGCCCAGCTTGTAGAGCACGATCAGCGCCAGCAGAGCGAGCGCTCGCTCTCGCGAAAAGAACGCGTCCCAGGGCTCGACGAACGACGGAAACCCCACCCGTCGGGCCGCGACGATGGCGCAGACAAAGGCGGCCACGACGATCACCGTGTCGATCATGAGCCGCCCGATCCGGCCGGTGGTGACCGCGTCCCAGGGCAGCGCGCGTAAGACCAGCCAGCACAGAGCGCCTGCCGCAAGCATGGCGGCGAACCCGCGCAACTCGCGCGCGACATCGGTTTTTGGGGCCTCGTGGCCGTCGAGTCGCGGCGTCCAGATCGTTACCCCGATCAACAGCAGGAACAGCACCCCCATCAGCCGGTAGGTGCCCGGCCAGCCGAGCACGGTGTCAGCGAGCACCAGGGCGAGGCCGCCCGAGACCAGCATGGCGAGCCGGTAGCCGAGCACCGAGACGGCGGCGCCCGCGCCGCGCTCGGTCTCTTTCAGCAGATCGGTACGGTAGGCATCGAAGACGATGTCCTGCGAGGCTGACAGGAAGGCGATCATGACCGCGCAGACCGCGAGTGCACCGGTTCCCGTGCGCGGATCGAGTGAGGCGGCGATGAAGCAGGCAACGGCGAGCCCCGCCTGGGTGGCGATTAGCCAGCCTCGTCGCCGGCCCGCCACCGGTGGCTCAAACCGGTCGGCAAGCGGCGCCCAGACAAATTTGAAGGTATAGGGCAGACCCGCGAGCGCAAAAAAGCCGATGGTGGTGAGGTCAACGCCCTCCACGGTGAGCCAGGCCTGTAGGGTGCCAGCCGACAACGCAAGCGGCAGGCCACTCGCAAAACCGAGCAGCAGCATGGCGGCCATGCGCCGGCTGGCGAACACCTGCAGATAGGCGTTCGGCGCGGGCGGGCTGGCGGCAGGTGGTGAGGCTTCGGTCACGGCGGGCTCGGATGGGCGGGAGTGTAGCCTGCGGCGGGGGGCCGCGGTCGAGCTCTTGCTATCCTCGGGGTCCGTCTCTAGATTGCAAGCATGAGCATGAACTCCCGGTGGGCTGTGTTGGCGGTGACCCGGTTCGTCTGGCGGCGAAGGGCGGCTGCACTCACGCTCGCGCTCGGTGCCGTGATGAGTGCCTGGTTGGGCCCGGTGGCAGGGACCGACAGCCTTGCCGGTACGCCTGCGGGCGAGTCGCGCGGCGCGGCCGCCGATGAGGGCGTCAAGCCCGGCGAGCGAAGTCGCGCGCTCGCGCTTGCGTCAGCCGAACAGGTTGAGAAGGAAGCCGCCAAGCAGTTTGAGGCGCTCAAGCGCGAAGCGTCGGACAAGAAGGCGCTCGCGCCGCCTGACCATCCTCAGTCGCAGCGGCTACGCCGTATCGCGCGCGACCTGGTGGCGTTCGCACCGCGGGTCAATGAGCGCGCCGCGCAGTGGCGCTGGGAGGTGGTGTTGATTGGCTCGCGGCAGGTGAACGCCTTTTGCATGCCGGGCGGCAAGATCGCTTTCTTTACTGGCATTCTCGATGGGCTCAAGCTCGATGATGATGAAGTGGCGATGGTGATGGGCCACGAGATTGCGCATGCGCTGCTTGAGCACGGCCGGGAGCGGGTGGGAAATGCGCGGGCCGCGCAGGTGGTTACGATTGGCGCCTCGATTGCCTCGCAACTGATGGGTTTTGGCGATCTCGGTGGCCATCTGGCCTCGGGCGCGGCCAAGCTCACCATGCTCAAGTACGGGCGCGACGACGAGACCGAGGCTGACCTGATCGGCATGGATCTGGCTGCGCGCGCGGGCTATGACCCGCGGGCGGCGGTGAGTCTCTGGCAGAAAATGGCGGCAGGCCCGGCGCCGGCGGGCGGCGCGACGCAGGGCGGTGCGTCATCGGGTACGTCGACATCGGGTGGTTCAACGCGCACCGCCGCCCAACAGCCTGAATGGCTCTCCACTCACCCGTCCCACGATCGGCGGATCGATGAAATTCGCGGCAAACTTGATAAGGTGTTACCGCTCTTCGCGCGCGCCCGCGGCTTCGCGCCCGATCAGCTTCCGCCCCGCGGACAGCTGCCGCCGCGCCCGCCGTCGTCGGCACCCGCAACATCCGCCGGCCCGGCACCGGTCCGTTGAGTGGTGCTCGGTGGTCCGTCCGCCGTCTGCGCTGCTGTGCTCGCCGGCTGGTGGCAGCGAGGCAGCGTACCGTTTAAAGGAGCACTTGTGTTCAAGGTCATCACCCTCAATCTGAACGGAATTCGCTCGGCGGCCGCCAAAGGCGCGTTTGAGTGGCTGCAGGCCGAGCGCGCGGCCGTGGTGGGCGTTCAGGAGGTCAAAGCGCAGCACGATCAGGTGGCGGGCGCCCACGACCGTATCGGTCGGATGGCGGGCCACTTCCACTACGCGCAGAAGAAGGGCTATTCGGGCGTGGGCCTTTACCTGCGCGAGGTACCAAGCGATGTGGTGCGCGGCATGGGCGATGCCGGGTTTGATGCCGAGGGCCGCTGGATCGAGGCACGCTATGACCGCCCGGGACGGCGGCTGAGCCTGGTGAGTTGCTATGTGCCGAGCGGCTCAAGCGGCGAGGAGCGTCAGGCGGCCAAGTTCCGCTTTCTTGACCTGCTTGCGCCAAAACTTGCAGCGCTCGCGGCCGAGCGTGAATTCATTCTGATGGGCGATGTGAATATTGCGCACCAGGAGCGTGATCTGAAGAACTGGAAAAGCAACCAGAAAAACAGCGGCTTTCTGCCCGAAGAGCGAGCTTGGATGACCGGGCTTCTTGCGGGCACGCGGCTGGTTGATGTGTACCGGCGACTGCACCCCGACACCACCGATGGCTGCTACACCTGGTGGAGTAATCGCGGCGAGGCCTGGGCAAAGAACGTGGGCTGGCGACTCGATTATCAGATTGCCACGCCAGCGCTCGCCGAGTGCGCGCGCCAGGCGCTCGTCTATAAGACGCAGCGCTTTTCCGACCATGCGCCACTTGCCGTGAGCTACGACTTCAAGCTGTGAGGCGTGGCGGCTCCGCCGTATCATCGCGAACCGATCCGCAATCCGTCCGAGGGAGCTTGTCTTGACTAGCAGCGATCTGCGCACGCAGTTCATCCGTTTTTCGGTACAGGCGGGCATCCTGCGCTTTGGTGAGTTCCGTACTAAAGCGGGTCGGCTGTCGCCCTATTTCTTCAACGCCGGCCTCTTCAACGATGGCGCGCTGCTCGGGCAGGTGGCCGATTTTTATGCGCAGACGCTTCTGGCTGCCGAGCGCGAGGGCCGGATCGCCTTCGACATGCTGTTCGGGCCGGCCTACAAGGGCCTCACGCTTGCCTCGGCCGCCGCGGTGGCGCTTGCGCGTCTCGGTCGTAACGTGCCCTTTGCCTTCAATCGCAAGGAGGCGAAAGATCATGGCGAGGGCGGCACGCTGATTGGTGCGTCGCTCGCTGGACGGGTTGTGATCATCGATGACGTGATCAGCGCCGGCACCTCGGTTCGCGAATCGGTCGAGCTTATTCGGGCGCACGGGGCGAGTCCCTCAGCCGTCATGATCGCGCTGGATCGCCAGGAGCGCGCGGGCGATGCCCAGCAGGTGGGCGAACTCTCGGCGAGCCAGGAGGTGGCGCGGCTTTACGGCATGCCGGTGCTGGCCATTGCAAGCCTTGATGATCTGCTCACGTATCTATCATCAGCCAATGCGTCGGATGCGCCCCATCGCGAGCGGGTCGCAGCCTACCGTGCGCGCTACGGCGAATCCTGACGCTTCGACCCCCACCCCCTCTGGAGTGTTGCCATGCCCTTGCTGCCCCGCCTGGAAGACGACCAGCTCGCGCCCGAGGCGCGCGCGGTGTTTGAGGAGATCCGCCGAGTCCGAGGCTCCGACTATGTGAACGACATCTGGCGGGTGCTTGCCAATGATCCGGCGCTTCTTGCGCGCACCTGGTCGCAGACCCGCGCCACCATGGCTCCCGGCGCGCTAGATGGTCTTACGAAGGAATTCATTTACCTCGCGACCTCCATCACCAACGACTGCGAGTACTGCATCCGCACACACACCGCGGCGGCTCGCGCCAAGGGCATGACCGATGCGCAGTTTGCAGAACTCTTGGCGGTGGTGGGGCTGGCGAACCAGTTCAACCGGCTGGTGGCGGGCACGCGGGTGGAGGTGGATGCCCGTTACCTCGATTGAAGGGGGGCGGCTCGGAGCGGGCCACCTGGATCCGCGCATGTGGGTCTACGCCGCCGGCGCCCCGCCTAGCCGCGCGCGCAGCAACTCGTTCACCTGCTGTGGGTTCGCCTTGCCGCGGCTTGCTTTCATCACCTGACCGACCAGCGCGTTGAAGGCCTTGTCCTTGCCCGCGCGGAACTCCTCGACTGACTTCGGATTGGCGGCCATGACTTCATCGACCAGTTTGCCGATGGCATCCCCGTCGCTGATCTGTTTGAGCCCGCGCGCATCGATCAGCCGGTCAGGGGCTTCGTCACCCGCCTGAGGTTCGGCCCATAGCAGCGCGAAGAGCTCGCGGGCGATCTTGCCCGATACGGTGCCGTCATCGATCCGCCGGATGAGCACGGCGACCTGGGCGGGTGTGACCGGCGCGCCGGCAATCTCCAGCCCATCGCGGTTGAGGGCCGCCGCCACCTCGCCCATCACCCAGTTGGCCGCTGACTTGACCGACGTCGCGCCCGGTGCAGTGCCGAGCACCCGCAGCACCGATTCGAAGTAGTCTGCGGTGGCGCGGCTTGCGGTGAGAGTGGTAGCGTCATAGGCCGAGAGCGCGTAATCGTGCTGATAGCGCTCGCGGCGCGCGCTGGGGAGCTCGGGCAGACTGGCCCGCACCGTCTCGATCCAGGGCGCGTCGATCTCGAGCGTCGGCAGGTCGGGGTCGGGGAACGAGCGAGAGTCGTGCGCGTCTTCCTTGCTGCGCATCGAGCGGGTTTCGTCGCGATCCGGGTCGTAGAGTCGGGTTTCCTGAACGACCCGGCCGCCATCGTCGATCAGATCGATCTGGCGCCGGACCTCGAACCCGATCGCGCGTTCGAGAAAGCGAAATGAATTGAGGTTCTTGATCTCGCAGCGCGTGCCAAGTTCGGTGCTGCCATCAATGCGAACCGACACATTGGCGTCGCACCGAAACGAGCCTTCCTGCATATTGCCGTCGCAGATACCCAGCCACACCACCAGCCCGTGAAGCGCGCGCGCATAGGCAACCGCCTCACGCGCAGAGCGCAGGTCGGGTTCGGTGACGATCTCGAGGAGCGGCGTGCCCGCGCGATTCAGATCGATGCCGGAATAGCCGTGAAAATCTTGATGGAGCGATTTGCCCGCGTCTTCCTCGAGGTGAGCGCGGGTGAGCCGGACTGCGCGCTCGCAGGCTGCGCCGTCTTGTTCCCACGCAATGGTGAGCTCGCCCCCCGCCACCACCGGCGTCTCGTATTGGCTGATCTGATAGCCCTTGGGCAGATCGGGGTAGAAATAATTCTTGCGGGCAAAGACCGAGCGCGGTGCAATCTGCGCGCCCACGGCGAGGCCAAAGCGAATCGCACAGGCCACCGCCGCGCGGTTGGCCACCGGCAGCACACCGGGTAGCGCCAGGTCGATCGCGCAGGCCTGCGTGTTGGGTTCGGCGCCGAATGCGGTGGTGGCGCCAGAGAACATTTTTGAGGCGGTGGCGAGTTGCACATGGGTTTCCAGCCCGATCACCACTTCCCAGGTGCGACCGGCACGGCGAACAAGGGCGGCTTGCGGTGCGTTCATTCGAAGCGAGGCCTTATTGAACCGGTGCGCACGAACCGGTGCGCGGGTCAAACATTACCGGCCACGCGTCGTCTGCGATGCCGGGCGAGCAGCGGCGTTCGCAGCCGGCGTGTCCCAGGGTGACGCGCCGTCCGTCCTGCCAGATCATGAGCTTGCAGGCGCTGCCGTCGCGCGCGAGGAGCTCGACGTGCGGGCGCGACTGCACCTGGCGGAAATCGGCGAGCTCGAAGCGGCAGGTTCCGCGGTTGCCGACCCACAGCTGCCAGGACAGTGCACGGACCGTGCCGTCGGTGACCGAGAGTCGAGCCTGCTCGCGAAAATCATTGATGTCCCGCTGCTCGCAGCGGGCATCGAGGTGGATCGGTCGGTCGGCGATGGGCGCAGGCGCCACACCGGCGCAACCGGCGAGCGTGGCGAGGGCGAGCGAGCCCAGCAGGCGGCGGCCCGTGTCGCGCGTGCGCCGATTACCCGTGACCGGGGTGAGCCGCGCGCGGCCCGTGCCGGGGCGCGCGAGCCGGTACCCGGCATGGAGGCCGTCGAGGGCAGATAGACTGCGGGCGGCCGGCATCGTACGGTGCTCGTCGGTCATGGCTCGGCCGGTCGGCGTTGGTGCCAGTCGGTGACGTGCTGAAACTGATGGCCGACATTGAGCAGGCGCGCCTCGTCAAAGGGTCTTCCAATCAGCTGCAGGCCTACCGGACGGCCGCGCGCGCCAAAACCCGCGGGCACCGACATGCCTGGCAGCCCCGCGAGTGATGCGGGCAGCGTGTAGATGTCGGCGAGGTAGTTGGCCACCGGGTCGTGGGTCTGGGTGCCAATGTCCCAGGCTACGGTGGGCGAGACCGGCCCCGCAATCAGATCGACCTGCTCGAACGCCCGGCTGAAGTCATCGGCGATCAACCGACGCAGCTTCTGCGCCTGCAGATAGTAGGCGTCGTAG
>SYIM01000231.1 GCA_005798775.1 Burkholderiales bacterium | reverse complement strand
CCGTGGGCTGCTTTCTCGACGCCATTCCCGCGATCATCATTGTGGGCGCCATCCTGCAACCACTCGCCAAGTCGGTTGGCATGGATCCGGTGCACTTCGCCATGATCGGTATCGTATCGCTCGCATTTGGCCTCGTCACACCGCCTTACGGGCTCTGCCTCATGATTTCCTGCGCCATCGTGAACGTGCGCATGCGCGATGTGCTGAAAGACGTGATGATCATGCTGGTACCCATGCTGGGGGTTCTGCTGCTGGTGATCATCTGGCCGCAGGTATCGCTCTTCCTGCCGGGGCTGATCTCCCCCGATATGCTGAAGTAAGCGCAGCCGCTACACCATCAGGTATTTCTGCCGCACTTCGGGCTCAGCCGCGAGCTGGGCTGGCGTTCCCTGATAAGGGATCTCGCCTTTCTCGATGATGTAGATCCGATCGGCGAGTTCGTTGGCAAAGCGCAGATTCTGCTCACTGATAAGCACGGTCTGGCCCGCTTGCTTCAATCGCTTGATCTGCTTTAGCAGCGCATCGACCACGAGCGGAGCAAGCCCTTCGGAAGGCTCATCAAGCAGGATCAGATCGGGATTACCCATGAGCGTGCGGGCGATGGCCACCATGCGCTGCTGCCCGCCGGAGAGTGCGCTTGCGCGGCGATCCAGAAAATTGCGCACATCGGGGAATAGCTCGAGCACGGCGTCAATGGTCCAGTTCGAGGTGCCCGAGCGCGAGGCCATCCGCGCCGCCTCGAAATTTTCAGCGACCGTGAGCGAGGTGAAGAGCCGACAATCTTCGGCAATGAAACCGAGGCCCGCACGGCAGATTTCGAAAGGTTCGGCGCCCGCGAGATCGCGGCCCCGAAATTCGATCCGGCCCTCCCGCGGGGGCACCAGCCCCATGATGGAAGACAGCGTGGTGGTTTTCCCGGCTCCGTTTCGTCCCAGGAGCGCCACCACCTCACCCTGCCCCACCTCGAGATTGATCCCGAAAAGCACGCGGCTGTCCCCATAAGCCGCGTGCAACCCCTGCACGCTGAGGAGGGCCATCTCAGCCGGGCCGCCGGCTGAGATGATCAGCTGCCACGTGCGCGGAGCAGTTCAACGCAGGGACGGGCGACCGATTCGGTGTTGAAGGCTCTGACATCGCCGACACCAATGCCATCGGGCAGCGACGGGTCGCGCTTAACCGTGCCCACATAGAAATTGTAGAGCGCCATGTTGTCGCAGGCACGAACCGTGGTTTTACCGGTGGGGCCTTCGAAACTGACGGTGGACATGGCCTGCACCACTTTGTCGACATCGTCCGCGGTACCCGCCTTCAGGATGGCCTCGGTGATCATCTTGCCCGCCACATAGCCCACCGTGGTGGGGCCGGTGGGATAGCTCTTCATGCGCTTTTCAATTTCTGCTGCAAACGACTTCGACTTGGCTGAATCGAGCGCATAGAACGGATACCAGACCGTGCCCGCGGTGCGCGCAGGCAGCGAGTCTTTGACCGAACTCATTTTCACCAGATCAAGGCCGTGGGTGAAGAACTCGACCTTGCCACCAGCGAAAAGACCGAAATCACGCGCCGCTTTGAGGAAGTTGATCAGGTCGGCGCCGAAGCCGCCGTTCACGATCATATCCACCGGCCGTGCCTGAAGGGCAGTAACGTGCGCAGAAAAATCGGTAGCGCCGAGTTTTGACCATTCCTGGCGGACCACGCTGATATCCGGGCGCGCCACCTTCAGGGCAGCAATGAAGTCCTGTATGAAGTGCTGGCCGTATTCATAGTCGGGCGCGATGGTGGCGATACGCTTGATATCGGGCCGGCCTTTCAGGTATTCGGCGATGACGCTGCCAATCTCGACCGTGGACAGGTTAGCGCGGGCGACGTATGGGTGACCAGACTCGCCGGTGAGTCGCTTGGTGGTGGCAAAGCCACCGACCACTAGCGCCTTGTGCTCGCGGCCCAGGTTGCCCACCGCCACGGCTGCGCCGCTGTGAATTCCCACAGTGACGTAACGGATCTTTTCTTCCAGCATCATGCGACGCCCTTCGGTCACCGCTTTTTCGACCTGCGCGCCCATGTCGGCGGTAACCAGTTGGAACAGCCGGCCGTTGAGGCCACCCGCCGCATTGGCCTCATCCACAGCGATCTGATAGCCGGTACGGATGGAATCGGCAATGAAGGCAAAGCCCCCGCTGTAAATGTCGATAAGACCCAGTTTGATGGGTTCTCCGCGGGGTGTGTTCTGCGAAAAGGCCGGCGCCGCAGCGATTGCAAGCGCTGTGCCCACGGAAAGCAAAACCGAACGTCGATCGGTAATCGCCACGGTGATCTCCTGTGCGAATGGCGGACCGATTTTGCTGGGCGCATTTCCAGCTTGTCAAGCATTGAAAGCGTCTGGCACACTCGGCCCGCTTCCGGAATCTGCTGCAGCGACAGCCTTCCGCGCCCGAACCCACCCAGCCGGTATGCGCCAGGGCTCTGAAACGCCCGGCGTTGTGCGGCGTTGCCGATTGAGCGATTAAGCTTCCAGCATGACCGAGCTCGCCGAACTTTTCTCCCAGCACCTTGCCTGGATGACCAATCCGGTGGTGTTGGCTCGCCAGACCCTCGCAGGCATTTCCAATGGGATGCTGTTGTTCCTGATCTCGGCCGGGCTCACGCTGATTTTTGGTGTACTGCGGGTGCTCAACTTTGCTCACGGCGCGCTCTTCATGGTGGGCGCCTTCATCGCGTGGACGGTCGGTACCTGGGCAGGGGGTAGCAGCGTGGGGTTCTTCGCCGCGTTGGCGGCAGCAGCGCTGATTCTTGCGATCGTCGGGGGAATCATTGAAATCACCCTCCTTCGGCGGATTTATCGCGCGCCGCACGAATTTCAACTGCTTCTGACCTTCGCGCTGGTCTTCATCGCTGGCGATGTGGTGAAGCTCATCTGGGGGAGAGAAGACCAGTCCACCCCCATGCCTGAGCTCCTTGCAGGATCCACCCAGGCAATGGGCCTGGTGTTTCCCACCTATCGGTTGTTTCTGATCGCGGTGGGGCTGCTGGTGGCGGCGGGGCTCTGGTGGTTACTGCACCGGACGCGTTGGGGCATCCTGATCCGCGCGGCCACCAATGACCGCGACATGCTGGGTGCGCTCGGGACCGACACACGGCGGTTGTTCACGACGGTGTTCGCGCTGGGCGTCGCGCTTGCGGGTCTGGGCGGAGCGCTTGCCGCGCCCATCGTATCGGTGGGCCCCGGTCTGCATGTCCAGGTGATCATCGATGCCTTCGTAGTCGTGGTGATCGGTGGCATGGGTAGCGTGCTGGGCGCACTGGTGGCCTCACTGCTCGTGGGAATCGTCAATGCATGGGGGGTACTGGCCCTGCCAGGCTGGTCGGTGGTGCTCACCTTCCTTTGCATGGCCGTGGTCCTGATCGTCCGGCCCTGGGGCCTCTTCGGGAGCCAGGAGTGAGCAGCGCGCGCATGGGTCTCCTCGCGCTGGTGGCGGGCTTACTGCTGCTGCCGCTCGCGCTCTCCGATTTCTGGATTTTCATTGCGATTGAAGTACTGGCTTTTGCCCTCTATGCCATCAGTTTCAATCTGCTGATGGGCTATGGCGGCATGCTGTCCTTCGGTCACGCGGCCTTTTTTGGGGTAGGTGCCTATGCCGGTGGGTTGCTGGTCAAGAAGGCGGGGCTTAGCTCGCTCGGCGCGTTCCTGCTGGTGATGCCGGGCGCCATGGCCGCGGCGGCGATCGCTGCGCTTGCCATCGGCTTTTTCTCGGTCAGGCGCTCCGGCATCTATTTCGCCATGCTCACCTTCGCCTTCCAGATGCTGCTTTACACCGTCGCGCTCAAGGCCACGGGTCTCACGGGCGGGGACGACGGTCTCACGGGGCTGCGACCGCCTGGCCTCCTCAACGTGCCGGCCAACTACTACTACTTCGCGCTCGCCTGGGTGCTGCCCTCAGCCTACCTGCTTCACAGGCTGGTGCGCTCGCCCTTCGGACTCACCTTGAGGGCGCTCAGAAATAACCCGCTCAGAGTTCAATATTCCGGGGTCGATGTGCGAGGCCATCAGCTCATCACATTCGTGATCGCGGGTGCCTTCGCAGGCCTTGCGGGCGCGCTGTTTGCATTTTCCTCGGGCAACGTATTTCCGGGCTGGCTCAACTGGACGGCCTCCGCCACGCCAATCGTGATGGCGGTACTGGGCGGCGTCCAGAGCTTCCTCGGACCCGCGCTTGGGGCGGCAGTCTATGTGGTGCTCGAGGTCACCATCAGCGGCAGCACCGAGTACTGGCCGCTCTTCATGGGGCTTATCATCATGCTGCTGGTGCTTGGGATGCCACGCGGCCTCGCGGGCCTCCTCGGCCGGAGGCGTCCATGACCTCGGGCACCGATGTGCTGGCGGTCGATTCGGTCGCCAAACGCTTTGGCGGTGTCCAGGCGCTGGCGGGCGTCACGCTTCACGTACGTCGCGGCGAGTATCACGCCATCATCGGGCCGAACGGCGCGGGTAAAAGTACGTTTTTTAATACCCTCACGGGCCTTATTACGCCTGATGCCGGAAGCGTGACCTTCGCAGGGCGCGACCTCGCCGGGCTTGCGCCGCATCAGCGCGTGCGGCTGGGCATGGGCCGAACCTTTCAGATCACGCGGGTGTTCCCCGACCTGACGCTGCTTGAAAACGTGCAGGTGGCGCTGCTCGCGCACGATCGGCTTACGCTCGCGTCCTGGCGCTCCGCCTCGGGACACCGCCCTGCCGATGCCCGTGCGCTGCTTGCAAGGGTCGGGCTTCAGGTGCCCGATCACCAGCCGGCGTCGACCCTCGCGCATGGGGACCGGAAGCGTCTGGAACTGGCCATTACGCTTGCGGGCGAACCGAGACTGCTGCTTCTGGATGAACCTACGGCTGGCATGGCTGCGCAGGAGCGGCTTGAGTCTATTCGTATGGTACACAAGGTGGCGAGCGAACTGGGCCTCAGCTGCCTGTTCACCGAGCACGATATGGCTGTAGTGTTTTCAGTTGCCTCGCGCATTTCAGTGCTGGTGCAGGGCAAGCTCCTCATCACCGGGCAGCCGGAAGAAGTTCGCGCGAGCGAGCAGGTACAGCGTGTCTATCTGGGTGAGGCCGTGATCGAACAGGGAGCCGAATAATGGATTTTGAAGCGCAACACGAACACGAACTGCTTCGCGAGAGCGTTCGAGATTTCTTCGATCGCGAGCTTCCCGAGGCGAAGATCCGCGAATACGACCGCGCGCGCCGTATTCCGCGCAGCATCTGGAAGCAGTTTGCCCAGCAGGGATGGATGGGCATCGGCGTGCCGGAGGAATATGGCGGCGCGGGCAGTGACATCATGGCGGGATCGATCTTCTGCGAGGAACTCGCCCGTCGCTTTCCCTCGCTTGCCACCGATTGGCTGCTCACCTCCATGACCGCACGTCTGTTCCTCGAGGTGGCCAGCGACGAACACAAACGCGAGGTCCTGCCGAAACTGGTTCAGGGCGATTTCCTGATGGGCTTTGGCATGAGCGAACCGGGCGGTGGCACCGACGTGCTGGCCCTCAAAACCCGCGCCCAGTCCGACGCTGACGGGTGGTCAGTCCGCGGGCAGAAGCTCTACACCTCGCTTGCCGATGACGCCGACGCCATCCTCGTGCTCTGCCGCACCGAGACACCTGATGAGTCGAAGCGCGCACGCGGGCTCTCGTTGGTGCTAACGCCGCGCAATCAGCCGGCGGTCACGGTGCGAAGACTGGAACTCATGGGCATGCGTGCGGCCTGCACCTGCGAAGTATTTTTTGATGATGCTCGGGCGCCCCTGGATGCGGTGGTCGGCGAGCGCGGACGCGGCTGGTATCACCTGCTTGCCACGCTCGATGAAGAGCGCATTCTGTGCGCGGCCATGTATGTGGGCATCACCAGCGCCGCGCTCGATCAGGCACTTCAGTACGCCCGCGACCGGGTAGCCTTCGGGCGCCCGATCGGCGGCTTCCAGGCGGTGCAGCATCCGCTTGCCGACACGGCCACCGAACTCGAGCAGATCCGGCTTCTCACCACCAAAGCCGCCTGGATGCTCGCCCACGGCAAACCCTGCGCCACCGAAGCCGCCATGGCCAAGCTCGCCGCCACCGAAACCGCGGTGCGCGCCACCGATCGCTGCATGCGGGTGCTGGGCGGCTACGGGCTGGTCGAAGAAACGCCGATGGAACGGCTGTTCCGTGACACCCGGCTCGGCCCCTTCAGCCCAATCTCCAATGAGATGGTGCGCAATTTCGTCGGCGAGCGGCTGGGCCTGCCGCGCAGCTACTGACTCCGGACACGCCTCCCCATGAAGATCACCCGTCATTTCGTGACCGTTGGCGAGCGCCGCGTGCACTACCTGCGCGCGGGCAGCGGCCCGGCGGTCGCCATGCTGCATGCGTGCCCGGTCTCAGCCAAGGTGATGCGGCCGCTCATGCAGATCTTCGCCCGGCGCTTCACCTGCCTCGCCTTCGACATGCCCGGATTCGGTCAGTCGGACAAACTGCCAATCGCGCAACCGAGTGTGGAAGATTTCGCCGATGCATTGGCCGACACCCTTACCGCGCTCGGCATTCAGAAAGTGGCGAGCTACGGACGGCACACTGGTGCCTCGATTGCGGTGGAGTTTGCAGCCCGCCATCCGAAGCTTTGTTCCATGGCACTTGCCGATGGTTATGCGGTGTTCACCAGCCGCTATTCCGACGAAGCACTCGAGCGCTACCTCGAACCCATCACCCCGGCCTGGGACGGCGCGCATCTGCTTCGCCTGTGGTTCCGCTACCGGGATCAGCATGCGTTCTGGCCCTGGAACGCGCAGGACGACGCGCATCGTTCCGACACCGACACGCCCGACACCGACTTCCTTCATCGCGGCGTGATCGAGATGCTCGAGGCGGGCAACGACTACCGCATCGGTTATCGCGCCCCGTTTCGTCATCGTGAGCTTGAGGTCATTGCCGATCTCAACGTGCCGGTTTGCTTTGGCAACCGCCCGGGTGACAGCATGTACAAGACCCGGCCGCTTTATCCGGCTGGCATCTGGGATGCCGACGTGCCGCGAGAATTCCAGGCGGCCTCCGAAATGGAGCTTGACCTGCTCTCAAAGCATCCGGCCGAAACGCCGCCTGCGGCGCCCGAGTGCGCCCCGATCGCCGGCCGCAGCACCGATCGGTTTATCGATTTGCATGGCGCTCAAATTCTGGTGCGCTCAGTCGGAGATCTGAACGGCCCCGTGGCGCCGCTTCTTCTCATTCATCACGCGCCGGGCGCGTCCTGGCTTTACCGATCGCTGATGAATGAGGTCGGCCAGAAAGTACCCGTCGTTGCCATCGATCTGCCCGGCCATGGGGAATCCGAACCGTTACCCGGGAACCCACAGACCGTCGTCACCTGGGCAGATACTGTGATCGCGGTACTCGATCAGCTGTCGGTGACGCGGGTCCACGCGTTGGGGCACCTCGGCGGCGCAGCGGTCGCACTGGAACTCGCCGTCGGTCGACCCGAGCGGGTTGCGTCGCTTCTGCTCGACTCGCCCTTTTTCCTGAATGACGCCGACCGGGCGCTGTTTCGCTCGCATCCCGCGCCTTCGCTTGAGCCCGATCCGGAAGGCTTTCACCTGTTGCGCGCCTGGCATCACCTGCGCGACGCCGAGCTTTGGTGGCCCTGGTTTCGCCGCGAAAAAGCGTTCCAGAGCCCGCGTCCCTCGCGACTCGATCCGGAGGCGCTCACCGAGCGCGCTCGTGAGGTGTTGAAGCAGCCGCACAGCTATGCCGCCGCCTGGCGTTCCGTCGTGAACTATGCCTGGAGCGGTCGACTCGCGGCCTGCGTCCAACCGCGCGTGGTGCTCGCAGATCACAATGATCTGGCCTCGCATCTCGTTGACCCGATCGCGAAGGCAGGTAACGCGCGCGCGCTGCGCGGTGAGCCTGGCCGCAAGGCCGAGACGATTCTGCGCTTCCTGGACAGTCTGCCCGCTTCGTGCTCTACCGCAGGCGGGTGCCAGACGGGCGCGTGCTGTTCACCCGGTGCGTGCCAGCCTGGCTGCTGCACGCCCACCCAACCCTGACCTCTGAGGCCCGCCTTGAGACCCACCGCCATTGAACCCGCCCACTTTCCCTGGTTCGATTACTCCTGCTATTCGTTTTCCTTAGGTCTCAAAGCTGGCGCTGGCGCCTATCTGTCCGGGCACACCGCCTCGGAGCACGATCCCGAGACCAAGCGGATGGTGGTGCGCGGCGACATGAGCACACAGGTTCGCACCGCATGGAAAAAAATCGGTGCCATTCTCGAGGCGGCTGGTTACGGCTATGGCGATGTGGTGCGTGTGGTCGAGTATCTGCGTCCCGAAGGGATTGAACGCTATGCCGAGGCCGCAGCGGTACGCACCGAAGTGTTGGGTGCCAATCGCCCGGCAGTTCATACAGTGCCGGTGAAAAGCCTGCTCCGCCCCGAAGCGTTTCTCGAAATCGAGGTCACGGCAGGGCCCGTGGGGGCGGAAACACGCTTTGGCGATGGCCTGCCCTGCGCACGCGAATCGGCCGGCGTGGTGTTCCTGCCCTCGGTGCTTCCCACCGATGATCAGGGCAACGTGATTGGCGTGGGCGACATCGGCGCGCAAACGCAGGCAATTTTCGAGAAGGCGGGCCGCATGCTGGCCGCCACCGGACTTTCCTTTGCCCATGTGGTCAAAACGGTCGACTATCTGTTGCCGGCCGGGCTGTCGGGCTACAAGGCAACCGGCAAAATTCGCCGGCAATTTTTGGGCCCCGTGTACCCCGGTGCGGCGGGCATCCTGATGCCTCGGCTGTGTCATCCGGACGCACTCATTCAGTATGATTTCATCGCCACGCGAGACCTGCCGGTGGCGGTCAACCCTGGCTGGGATCGCTATCAGAAGCTCACCTACAGCCCCGCAGCACTCGCCGGGAAACTGCTCTTCATGTCAGGACAGGGGTCGCTTGATCCGGCCACCGAACGCGTGCTGTTCGATGGCGATGTGGTGGCGCAAGCCGAGTACACCTACGGCAACATCATCAAGGTGCTGGAGGCGACGGGCGCCGGTCCGCAGAACCTGGTGAAGACGATTGAATATGTGACCCCTGCGGGGCTTGCGCGCTATCGCGACGTGGCGGGTGTGCGAGCGAGGCTCCTGTCACAGCCCTTTCCCGCCTCCACCGGTCTGGTGTGCGAGGCGCTGCTACGGCCCGAGATGCAGATCGAGGTCGACCCCTTTGCAATTCTGGACTGACCGAAGGAGGCCTTTGTATGTCGCTCCTTACCGACGAATTGCGCGCCATGATCGGCAAGCAGGTTCACTATCCCGCGCGCGAGCCGATGGGGCGCGCCTCCATCCGCTATTTCGCCATCGCCATCGATGATGACAATCCAGTCTATCGGGACGAGGCTTATGCGCGCGCGGCGGGGCATGCCGATGTCATTGCGCCGCCAACGCTGGTCTGCGAAACCTGTCAGACCGCCGACCGTCAACCCGATGCCGATGGCTACATCGGCCATGACTGGCATCTGCCGGTGGGCAACAGCCGCCTGATCCGCGCGGGTAACGACTACAGTTTCGAGCGGCCGGTGCTCGCAAGCGACTCGATCTCGGCCACCTGGACCCTGGAGAGCATGGTGGAAAAGCCGTCGTCGCGCGGGGGCACGCAGCTCTTCGTGCAATCCGTGGCGCGCTATACCGATGCCGAGGGAAAGCTGGTCGCCACCAACCGTGAAACGCTGGTCATCCAGCCACTTGGGACGGCGGGCTGACGCGCGGCATGAACCTCCTTGAACTGCGCGATGCCGAAGCCCTGAACCCCCGCTCGCCCGCTCCAGTCTGATCCACCAACCGATACCCATGACCATCAACGCCGCTTCCATACCCTCATCCACCAAAGCCAGCGTGGTGCTGCAACCGACTGTGGATCCCGCCACACTCGCGCCAGGCACCCCCCTCCCCGGCTGGGAACATCGCTTCACCGAGGTGGATCTGGTCGCCTACGGCGCAGCCACCTGGGACTGGCATCGGGTCCACTATGACCTTGCCTATGCAAAGAGCCGAAAGCTGCCGGGCGTGTTAATCGATGGCCAGGTGTATGGCGCAATCTTTGCCAAGCTCGCCACGCGCTGGGCGGGGCCCGGTGCGTTCCTTTCCGGCATGGGCTTGAAGATGCGGTCGATGGCGTTTGCCGGCGATACGCTGCGCGCGGAGGGTGAGGTGCGATCAGTGGAGGCGCTTGCTTCGGGCGATCAGGTTCAGCTCTCACAACGGCTCCTCTGCGGCGACCGGCTGATTGCCGAGGCGCTCACCACCCTGCGGTTTTCGAAGCGCTGATCCACCGCCATGGGCTGGTCGAGCTTTCAAACCCTCACGTGGCAGGCGGCGCCGATGCCCTACAGCAGCGGGCCGGTCAGCATCGCGCGGCTGCCGTCGGGCAACGATGATTTTCTGGCCTTTGTCCGGTTTCCTCCGGGATGGTCGCGAAGCCAGCCAGTGGTCTATGAAGCGGCCGAGGAGTTCGTGATTCTGAACGGCGAATTGCGGATCGATGATCAGCGCTGGGTGGCCCCGGCCTACGGCTGTATCGAAGCAGGATCGGTCAGAAGTCTGACCGAGTCGCCCCGGGGTTGCCTTGCCTGGGCACGGTTTCATGGTTCACCGCGGCCGGTAAAGGTTCATGCAGGAGAAGTTGGCGGAGCGGGCCTGACAGGCATCACCGGATCGGGTGGGCACGAGCCAGCCGATCGTCTGCGCCCAGCGGGCGCCCTCAGCAAACCCGCTGCTGGATCCTGGTCGGATGCGACGCGACGTCTGCTTCACGCCTTCCCTGCAAGCGAAACCTGGTTCGAGCCGACTTACCGCCCGGGCGACGAACACGAAGGTGGGCGGCGCGACGTCATCGACCTCGACACGCTCGATTGGTGGACCAGCGCCTCCCCACCGCCCGCCCAACCGCCCACGCCTTCGGCCCCCCGCTTACGGCCTGCCATCGTTCACAGAATTTCGGAGACGCTGCGATGAACCTCGGTTCAACCCTCACGCAATCCGCGCTTCGCTGGCCCGACAAACCAGCGCTCGTTTTCGAGGGCAGGCGCTGGACTTATCGGCAGTGGAACCGGTGGGTCAATCAGACCGCAAACGCCTTTCTCTCAAACGGCGTGGGCCGAGGCGACCGCGTTGCCTTCCTCACCTGGAACCTGCCCGAACAGATCACAGGCTTCTACGCCCTCATGAAAATCGGCGCCATTCCGGTACCCATCAACTACCGCCTGGCCGCCAACGAGATCCGCTACATCATCGATGACTGCGGCGCGAGGGTCCTGGTGTTCGAGGAATCGCTGCGCGTGCCAGTCATGGCAATCCGTGATCAATTGTCCGTGCGCAAATTCGTTTATGTGGGCGATACGCCCGGCCCCGGCGAAGCACGGTTCGACGATTTCGTGGCCCCCGGCTCGGATCGCGAACCGGCCATCGGCGCAAGCTGGACCGATCCCGCCATGATCATGTACACCTCGGGCACCACGGGCCGCCCTAAGGGCGTGGTGCGTTCTCATATTGCCGAGCTGGTGGGTGCAATGGCCATGTCGGCTGAGTGTGGCTTCACGCATGACGATACGCTGCTGAACAACAAGCCGCTCTTTCACATCGCGCAGCTGCAAATCCAGCTGATGCCCTTTGTGATCAATGGTGGCACCAATGTTCTCACCCGCGGCTTCGATGTCGATGAAACGCTGTCACTGGTGGGCGCAGAAAAAATCACTACGCTTCATGGCGTACCCACCCAGATGGTCATGATGGTGGCGGCCGACCTCAGCAAATATCAGCTCGAGACGCTGCGCTGCGGTTTCTTCGGCGGCCAGACGCTCGCCGATGACGTTACCCGCAAGTGCATGGCGCTCTTTCCCCATTTCTTTGCCAACATCTACGGTTCGACCGAAGCGCTGATGGTCACCTCATGCGACTACCGACGCCACCCCAACAAGCTGGGTAGCGTCGGTAAGGCGGGACAGACGATGGAGGTGCGCATCATCGGTGCCGACAGCACCAACCCCGAGGACCCCTGCAAGCCGGGCGAGATCGGGCAACTGATCGCTCGCGGCCCCAGCCTCTTCACGGGCTACTGGGGGCTGCCTGAAAAAACCGCGCAGACCATCCGCGACGGCTGGTACTTCAGCGGCGATGCCGCCGTCACTGATGACGAAGGCTTCATCACCGTCATGGGCCGCATGGATCACACGATCAAAAGCGGGGGCGAGAACATTCACCCGTCCGAGGTAGAAAACGTTCTGTTCTCGCATCCGGGCATTGCCAACGCGGCCGTGGTGGGACTGCCCAGCCGAAAGTGGGGTCAGGTGGTGTGTGCGGCTGTCATCCGGAAAGACCCGGCGCTCAATGCGGCGGCGCTCGAAGCGTTCTGTCTGGGTCACCCAGACGTGGCTGCGTTCAAGCGCCCGCGGCACTGGTTCTTTGTTGATGAGATTCCGTCCAATCCAACGGGCAAGGTCGAGCGCGGTCGCCTGAAGGAAAAACTCATGGCGGGCTTAAGCGGCCCGCTCGACTGACGACACGCTGATCGCCATGTCCGCACTCTTCTTTATTCAAGCGCATGTGCCGGATGACCCCGATGTGCGCCGTCGCTATCGCGAGTATCAAGCCCGCGTAACGCCGCTCATCGCCCGGCACGGCGGCCGGCTGCACGCTACCGGCCAGCATCTGGAAACCTTCGAGGGCACAGCGCCGGATCGGCGCGTGGTGGTGCTCGAGTTTCCCGACATCGACGCACTCCGCGCCTTCTGGACCAGTCCGGATTACGCCGAGGCGCGCACGCTTCGCGATGGCTGCAGCGTGACTGCCTGGGCGATTCCCACGCTCGCTCCACCTCCCGACGCCTGATTCAACCCTGCGACCGACCCCTCCGGAGAGCCTGTGACCCCGCACCTTTTTCAGCCGCTGATGTTGGGCGGACTCGCACTATCGAACCGCATCTGGATGGCGCCGCTCACCCGCTCGCGCGCCACGCCTGACCGCGTGCCCACACCCATGATGACCGAGCACTATGTGCAGCGTGCGTCAGCGGGGCTGATCATCGCTGAGGCCACCAATGTGGCGCCGCAATCCAATGCGTGGGAGTGCGCGCCCGGCATCTTTTACCCCGAACAGATCGCGGTTTGGCGCTCGCTCGTCACTGCCGTGCACGCAGCAGGCGGACGGATTGCACTTCAGCTCTGGCACGGTGGCCGGGTGGCGGCTGACCGCTCGGAGAACCCGGAGCCGCCGCTCTCGCCCTCCGGTGTGAATGACAACATCGAAGCTGTTACCGTCTGGGGCCGGAATGAGGAAGGCATCTTCAGAAAAATGGCAGCGGTGCCATCACGCGCGATGACGCTGGGCGAAATCCAGTCCACGATCGAAGCATTTGGTCTGGCGGCACGCGCCGCACGCGAGGCGGGGTTCGACGCGCTGCAGCTCCATGGCGCAAATGGCTACCTGCCGCATCAGTTCATGTCGCCCTACCTGAACCGCCGCACGGATGCCTACGGCGGATCGCCCGAGGCCCGCGCGCGCTTTGCGATCGAGGCCATGGAAGCCATCATGGCCGAGTTTCCGCGTGATCGGGTGGGCCTTCGTGTCTCTCCCTACACCACATTCAACGGTGCGCTTGACCCCGACCCCGAACCGGCGTTCCGCCACCTGGTGCGAGAGTTGGATGCCCGAGGCATGGGCTGGCTGGAACTGGCCGATACCAACTTCTGGAGCGGGCAGTTCGACCGCGATCGTATGCTTGCGCTGGTGAAGCCCGTGTTCCGGGGAACGCTGGTGGTCAATGGCGGGATTGACCCCGATACCGCCGAGCAGCTGATTGCATCAGGCGCCGTGGATGCGGTGGCGTTTGGGCGGCTCTGGATCGCGAATCCAGATCTACCCGAGCGGATCCGCGTAGGCGGCCCCTATACCAAGTCAATCACGCGGCGGTTTTATGGCGGGGGGCCGGATGGGTATAACGACTATCCGACGCTCGCGCAGGAGAAGGCGACGAAGTCAGCGGCTTGAGTTGAAAGGCGACAGCGTGGCGGCGTCGAACCGTCGCGCCATCACCTGATTCCTGCATGGTTCCGCCGAGATTTCCGCGCATCCAGCTGGCGCCCACTCCGAGGCTCCTTCAAGGCTCGTGAAAGCAGGCGCGGCCGTTCCCCCCGTCAGCACGTTTCGCGCTCGAGCAGATCGGGATACATCGATATCGGCGACCGGGGCCTGAACAGCCTTGCTCACGGGCGCGCGCCCCGGGAGCTATCGGCGCTCGACCTTGGCCGCACGCTTCTGAAGAAACGCACGGACCCTTTCCTTGGCCGCTTCATCACCCTGGGCAATCGACGACATGAGCGACTCCACAAAGAGCCCCTCCGCGGGCGACATTTCGCCGATACGAGGCAAGGCCTGCGTGATGGCATAGTTGGACAGCGGCGCATTGCCCGCAATGCGCACAGCAAGCTCGATTGCCTTCGCAAGGCCCTCCCCGGCGGGGACGAGATAGGTGGCCAGCGAGGCCGTCAGTCCCTCGTTGGCATCGAGCACCCGACCGGTGAGCATCATGTCGGTCATGAGCGCGGTGCCGGTGAGCCGGGCAATGCGCACCGAGCCGCCGCCGCCCACAAATATCCCGCGTGTGCCTTCGGGGAGCGCGTAAAACGTGCCCGCTTCCGAGACCCGAAGATGGGCGGAGGCCGCGAGTTCCAGCCCGCCGCCCACCACAGCCCCGTGGAGCACTGCAATGACCGGCACCGGTCCGAACTGAATCGACTCGAAACACGCATGCCAGGCACGCGAGTGATGGATACCCTCTGCGACTGTGCGCTCGCTCACCTCCGACAGGTCGAGACCCGCGCTGAAATGCTCGCCCTCGCCACTGAGGACCAGGACGCGCACATCGGCCGGCAGGTTAAGAAACACGGTGTGGATCTGTCTGAGCATTTCATCACTGACCGAGTTCCGCTTGGCCGGGCGATTCAGGCGCAGATGAAAAATGGCGCCGCTGCGCTCAAGCCCGAGCAGATTCAGCCCGGACAAGGGACCCGAGGGAGGATCAAAGCGTTCGAGGCCGGGTAACGGAGCGGGGGTGTTCTGAGTCATTTGAAAGCTTCCATGAAAAGGAGACCTTGGTCAGAGCCGGATCACACGCGGGTCGCCGAAGGGCGGGTGGAGTGCATCAACCTCGGCCGCCCGACGCTGCAGCCCTGTGCGCTGATTGATATAGCCTTTGTCGGCGATCTTGCCCGTAGCCATGCCGGGCGGATCGGACAGCGCGAGCCGGCGCCGTGGCACCTGCGATAAACCAACGCCCTGAGCCGCCATTTCTGAGATACAAAGGCTTTCCTTAGACCCGGACATACTTTCCATACATTACTGCATGGTGTGGATCGACGCCGCCACCGATGTACTGGTCAACGAAGACATCGGCTATGTTCAGGTCGATGGGGTTGCCAAAGCTCGCTGTTACCCGCTGCAGCTTCTACCGGGAATTTCCCTGACCGTGGAAATCTGCTGCGCCGCAGGCCGCAGGCCTGGAGCGAGCGTGCCACGCGTATTGAGCTCGCGATCCGGGCCTAGCCCGCGGGGATGCGATCCCGCTGCAGGTACTGCACGAAGCCGAGCGCAGCCGGCGGTCAGCCGTGCTGCAGGAACTCCTCAAGCGCTTGCGCCGAGGGCAGCACGTAGCCCGAGTGCGGCGCGCGGCTTGCCACATGGCCGGTCAGCCGGCTGAGCTTCACCGCCATTTCAGCGGTCTTCACCAGCACGGTCACGCCATTGACAATAGGCACGCCGTCAATCGCCGCACCCGCTTCCTCGGCAAACATCATCATCGGCAGTCCGCCGGTCGGCACGATCACGTCTGCGCCCGCGTCAATCAGGCGGCGCGCTTCGTCTTCGAACTGGCGCTGCAGCGGTACCTTCCGATCGGCCGAGGCGAAGCCCGCCATGTAGTCTGGGATACTCGCGTTGATCGACCGAATACCCGCCACCCGGTCGCGCAGACCATAGCGCGCGACCTGATCGGCGTGGAGCGGCACGAAGGCTGGGTTAATGGCAAGGAGCCCCAGACGACGGCCCAGCGTGCACGCATGCAGCATGCTGCTCTCGCCCAGCCCCAGCACAGGGATGTTCACGGTGGCGCGCGCCTCCTGCAGTCCCACGTCCTGAAAGTGGTTCATGTAAAACGCCGCATAGCCTTCGCGTTCGGCCCGAACGGCTGCGCGGATCACCTCGCGCGAGAACCGGAACTCCGACACCGCGTGCACGGTGGTGACCGATGGCGTGGTGGTGTGAAACCTCACCTCGAAATCGGGGTCGCTGCAGCGGGCGATATGAGGCAACAGACGCTCAAGATAGGGCTTGTGACCAATGCGGTCCGTGGCACCCTGGGCCCAGATCAGAGTTTTGGTGGAGGGCGAACTCATGACGGCGGTCTCCAAATCGAACGTCCCGAGTATAGGCTGGGGAAAGACCCCGCATTTGGGGTACGGCGCCCGGACACTTAACATCCAGACTCCTTTCACCCCGTGTCCAGGAGCCGCCATGCCTCTGTTCCGAGTCCTCCCCCAACTCCTCCGTCCGGCTCAGGCTACCGCCTTGTTGGGCGCATTGCTGGCGACGGCTGGCGCTTCGGCTCAGGAGTGGCCCGCCCGGCCCGTCAAGCTGGTGGTGCCGTTCGCTGCAGGCGGCTCTGCCGATGTTTTCGGGCGTCTGGTCGCCACGCGCCTGCAGGAAACCTTGGGACAGAGCTTCGTGATCGAGAACCGTCCCGGTGCGGGCTCCATCATCGGAACCGATGTGGTCGCGAAAAGCCCGCCCGATGGCTACACACTACTGGTCATGTCAAACACCCATACGGTGAACGAGTCGCTGATCGCCAGCAAGCCGTTTCAGCTGATGCGTGACTTCGAGCCGGTGGCGCCCATCAATGAATCCGATCTGGTGCTGGTCGCGCGTACCGCCCTGCCCGCTTCCAGCATCACCGAAGTGCTGGCTGCCGCCCGCGCCAAGCCCGACGGCATGACCTACGCTTCGTCCGGTAACGGCACGCCTTATCACATGGCGGGCGAGTTGTTGAAGTCGATGGCCGGCATCAAAGTGGTTCATGTTCCTTATAAAGGCAGCTCGCAGGCCCGCACTGACGTGCTGGGCGGCCAGGTCGACATGATGTTCGATGCCATCCCCACCATGGCGGCCCAGGTCACCGGTGGTAAGGTCAAGGCACTCGCCACCACCGGCCGTGCACGCTCCTCCATCATGCCCAACGTCCCCACCGTGTCGGAATCGGGCGTGCCGGGCTACACCGCCACCATCTGGATCGGCGTGATGGCGCCCAAAGGCACGCCCGCCGCCATCGTGAACCAGTTAAATGGCGAGATCAGCAAAGTCACGGCTGATGATGAGCTTCGCAAACGCTGGTCTGCCCAGGGTACGGCCGCCATGACAATGAACGTGGCCGAGTTCGGAAAATTTCTGAACGATGACATCGCCAGGTGGGCGGGCGTTGTGAAAAGCGCTGGTATCAAGGCCGACTGAGCATGTCGCAAACGATTTCCACCCTCTGCGCGGGTGCTTCGCAGGGACTCGTCACCGGCGTCGCCGATCGGCTGCGAGACGACCTCGGCGTTCAAACCACCAGCCGCTTCGGCGCAGTCGGTGCGATGAAAGAGGCATTTCTTGCCGGCGATGCCTGCGATCTGATGATTCTCACTGACGCAATGATTCGCGCGATGGTGGCGGAGGGACAGTTGTGCGCGGAAGGCGTCACGCCGCTTGGAACCGTGCGCACTGGCGTGGCGGTTCCCGCGGGCCAGCCGCTGCCCGACGTCAGCACCGCCCAGACGCTGGCGGCGGTGCTGGGTCGGGCATCGAGCCTCTGGATTCCGGATACTGTTCGCTCAACGGCGGGCATTCATGTTCGTAAAGTGCTGGAGGCGCTGGGTCTGGCTCAGGCCATGCAGTCGCGGCTGAGAGAGTTTCCCAATGGCGCAACGACTATGCGCGCAATGGCTGAGTCGGGCGATGCCGGGGCCATCGGCTGCACGCAGATCTCGGAGATCCTGTTTACTGCGGGTGTGACCCTGGTCGCACCACTTCCCAAGCAGTTTGAGCTGGGTACGGTGTATACGGCAGCGGTGAGCGCGCGCGCAGCGCAGCCGGCGCTCGCAGAGCAGGTCATTGCGTTACTCGCCGCTGAGTCGACTTCCGAGCTTCGGTCGCGCTGCGGTTTCGAATAAACGTATGCACCGCGCCACAACACCCGCGCACCAAGTTCGGATCACGACCTCTCGCTTTGGTGCAGGAGCGGCCGGTTGGGATACGCTTCTGGAGCCTGAGCCGCTGCGACCGTAGCGGCCCATGCAACAGGCAGTCCGAAGATCGCATGGATCAGAAATTTTTGAATGACGATCACCAGCGTCTCCCAAAGTTTTTATGACTGAAAGGATGGAACTCGCCGATATCGAGACAAGCGCCAATATTTCCCGACATGAAATCAGGAACCGATAGGTCCACCCCCTCCAACTCTCCCGTGATGAACGCCGACAAATTTCTGAAGAAGACTTTCCATGTTGTGTTCACCCGCCCCGTCGCTCCCTGGGAGGAGATCGCGAAGGTGATCCCCGAGCATCTGGCTTATCAGGTTGACTTCGAGCGATGCGGCATCATATTCGGCGCTGGGCTACTCAGTGCCGAGTCCGCAGAGCCCCGGGGTCACGGGATGGTCATCATCAGGGCTTCATCATTTGAAAAGGCGAAGGCCATCGCCGACGCCGACCCGACGTACAAGACAGGCGTGAAGGCGAGTGCCGCCCCTCGCTGAAAACCAGCTCCCTAACCTGCCTCGAGTACCCTTCTAGGAATCAGCATCCGATCGGCGATCTGCCTGACCGTCGCGTCAGCGTGAGCGAGTCCTACAGCACGCAGATCACGCAGCACGGACCCCGCCACCGTTTGCCGATAGAACCACTGTTCAAGTTCGGCTGAGGGCAGCGGCGAGGGTTGGGCTGCGGCCGCCTCCTCGTAGTAGGTACGCAGATCGTCGACCGCGAGCTTGAGCGCCTGCCACTCGGCCGCGGTGATGGAGGCTGCCTCAGTCAGCCCCACGAACATCGCTGCCAGTGCCTGCGGTGACTTGCCACTCAATCCGAAAACGCTTGCGCCTCGGCGCTGGGTGGCAAGCGCCTGCCAGGGGGCAAGCTGTGCGATTTCGGACTGCAGCTGTGCAGTGCGCGCCGAATCGGGTACTGCCGCGGGCGTATTAAAGAACACAGGACAGGCTTCACCGACTGAATCGGCGGCATGCGCCATCACGTCAGCGGGCGCGTCGTCGGCGAAATCCTCTAGCACCGGACCCGACGTGCGTTCAAAGAGCGCGAGCAACGCCTTCAGCACTCGGCGCTGAAACGCCGCGTCGTGCGCGACCCCCAACGGCCTGCCCAGTGGAAATGGGACCCAGAGCGCACGCGGTGGCTTCATGACCTCGCTATGTTCGCGAACCAGGCTGATCGACGCGGTGGCAATTCCTTCAGATTCCAGATAGTGGCCGATGGCGCTCACGGCGCACGTGCAATTCGGTCAGACCGGCATCAGAACGGCTGCATCGACCCCATCACGACGCAGAAGCCCAGCAATCTCGCGGGCCTTCGATTCAAACCGGGTGGGCGGAAACGGTGCCCCCATGAACGAGTAATGAAAGTTGGCCGCCGAGCCGATAACGCCCTCCTCGGCCAGCTCACGCAGCCGCGATACGGGAAACACCACATCAGGGTCACGGCGAAAACCGCTTCGGTCGAAGTTCACCGAGAGATGACTCATCATGAGCGTCGCGGGGTTCACATCGCCGGGGATCACCCGGTAGCCGGTGGCCCCCTCACCCGGCGCGAATGCAGGGTCACTGCTCGCGTGCAAGCCCGCCGTGCTGATGATCGCCACGCGAAGCTGGGAGAGAGGTCGCGTACCTGCCCACGCCTTGGGCTCCAGACGCGGCACCTGCTCGCACATCTTGAGCAGGTGAGTGCGCTCGTATTCGGTTAGATCGGATAGTCGTGCCATGTATGCCTCCTGAATCCGGGCCATTGTCAGCCGAGCCCAGCGTACACCACCCCGCCGAGCAGACCAACGGGTGCGGGCCCCGCATAAGTCTGCAGCTCTCTAATCGCTTGTACCTATTAATTTCACTAATCAATATACGTTAACGATCCTTTATTCCGTGCCGTGATTCACCACGAACACATTACAAAACAAGCTGTCTCTCCTCCTCACATAAAAGGAAAAATCATGTCCCTCATCAACACCCGCGTTCCGCCCTTCAAAGCCAACGCCGTCGTCAATCGTTCCGGCAACGGCGAGTTCATTGAAGTGATCGAGCAGTCGCTCACCGGCAAGTGGTCGGTCCTGATCTTCATGCCCGCAGCGTTCACCT
>SYIM01000230.1 GCA_005798775.1 Burkholderiales bacterium | reverse complement strand
GGCCGATGGCAAGCATCTGCTGTTCGCCCCCTGACAGCGTTCCTGCCAGCTGCCGAGCGCGCTCAGACAAGCGGGGAAAGAGCTGATGCACCCACTGTATGCGTTCGCGAATCGCAGCGTGGTTGCGTCCGGGTAAGGATACGGCGCCAAGCTTCAGGTTGTCCTCGACGCTGAGCGGCGAAAACACGCGACGTCCCTCGGGAACCTGCACCACGCCCCGAGCCACAATGGCATGCGAGGCGAGGCCTGCAATCTCCTCGCCGCCCAGACGAATGGAGCCCTCGATCCGAGGCAGCACGCCGCTGATGGCGGCCAGTAAGGTGCTTTTGCCTGCGCCGTTTGGGCCGAGAAGCGCGACGGTTTCGCCTTGCGCGACGGTGAGGCCGATGCCCGCGATGGCATCGAATCGGGTGTAGCCACCTCGCAAGGCTTCAAGCGTGAGCACGGCTGACCGCCCCCGCGCCTGCCTGTCCCAGGTAGGCTTCCATCACGGCGGGATGCGCCGACACCTCATCGGGCGTACCTTCGGCAATCGTTCGACCGAAATTGAGTACGATCACGCGCTCGGCGAGACTCATCAGGAACCGCATGTCATGCTCAATCAGTACCACTGCAATGCCTTGTGCGGCGATGGCCCGGATGATCTCGCCAAGACGCAGTAGCTCTACGGGCGACAGCCCGGCCGCCGGCTCATCAAACAGGATCAAGCGGGGCGACCCCGCGAGCGCGCGTGCAGTTTCCAGCAGCCGCCCCTGACCGAAAGATAACGTCGAGACGTCGGCCGATTGCCGCTCGCCAAGTCCGACAAACTCGATGAGCGCTTTCGCAAGCGTCCTGCATCGGGTTTCAGCCTCCCGCGATGCACGGGTGGTGGCAAGCACCTGCCACAGCGAGAGCCCGATTTTGGTATGCATACCGACCATGACATTGTCGAGCACCGACATACTGGCGAAAGGTTTGTTGTGCTGAAAGGTGCGCAGAATGCCGCAGGCGGCAAAGTCATGCGCAAGCAGACCCGCCATGCTCCGGCCAGCAAACTCAATCGTGCCGGCGCTGGGCGCAAGCGTGCCCGCGATCATGTTGAAGGTGGTGCTTTTACCCGCGCCGTTTGGCCCGATGAGACCCAATATTTCGCCCGGGTGGGCTTCGAGGTCGAGCTCGGCAACGGCCTGTAAGCCGCCGAACCGGCGACACAGCCCGCGCGTTCGAAGGAGCGGTTCGCTCACCGTCAGCCTCCGCCCGGCGCCGGCTGAAAGCGCGCCTTGAGGGTTGCCGCAAGACCGATCAGACCTCTGGGCTGAAACAGGATAGCGAGCACCATCACGATGCCAAATACCAAGGCATGGTGATGCCCAATGAGGGGCGACAGCACAAAGGGCATGAGATAAAGCAGCACGGCCCCAACGATGGCCCCGGCGTGGCTGCCAGATCCACCGATGATCACCATGAACAGGAGCAAAAAAACATTTTCGAGACCGAACACAACCGGATTGACGGTGTTGTCGACAAAGGCATAGACCATACCGGCCATTCCGGCCAGCGCACTGGTGATCACATAGGCGATGATCCGGGTGCGCCGCGGATCGATTCCCATCGCTGCAGCGGCCTCCGGATTGTCGCGAACGGCCCGGCAGGCTCGCCCGAAATATGATCGGTCCAACCGCCAAAGGACTGCGAGTGTGCCGAGCATCAGTAAAACAATCACCACGGTGTACCACGGACCGGTCAGACGCAAACCCGCGATCGAGGGCAAGCGGTAGTTGGCGAGCCCACCCGTGCCGCCGGTGAGGCTGCCGCCCTCATTGAGGAGCACGATAAACAATTGAGCGAAGGCGAGCGTGGCCAGAGCGAGATAAAATCCGTCGAGACGGGTGGCGGGGATCGCGACGATCAGCGCGGCAACCATGCAGAGCAGCACCGTAGCAAGCACCGCCAGCGCAAGAGGCCAGTTCCATTGCGCGGTCATGATGACGATGCTGTAGGCTCCCAGCCCGTAAAAAGTGAAGTGCGAAAATGCCACCTGGCCGGAGATCCCGAATAGAAAGTTGTATCCCAGCGCCAGCGTGATCCAAAGAAGCAGCTTGCGGTAGATATCGGTCTGGTAAGACCCCAGCGCAAAAGCAAGCCCGCTCAGCAACACAGCGGCAAGCAGATAGCGCGCGGCTGACTTCATGTCCGGGCCTCTCGGGCCGTGAGTAGCCCCGTGGGACGAACCAGCAAAAAACCGATAAGGAGCACAAGTGGCACGCCCATCGTAAGCCCCGCCGGAACGGGCGCGTAGCGCACGATGAACTGTTCGGCAAACGCGAGGATAAGGCCACCGAGGAGCGCACCCTCGACCCGTCCAACCCCACCTATCACCAGTGCGGTGAAGCCCTGAATGGCCAGTGGTAGTCCCATCATGAAATGAGCGGACACGTTGGCGCTCACCAGAAGGCCGGCGAATCCTGCAACGCACGCGCCTGCACCAAACGCGATCGCGGTGACCCGCCGCAGATTGATGCCCATCAAGGCCGCAGCCTTGCGATCGATCGCCACAGCCTCAAACGAGCGGCCGGCGAGCGTGCGCTCGAAAAACAGCCACGCGCCGACAAAGACGACTAACGTGCTCGCAATGATGAAAAAACTTTGGTAGGAACCCGCGACCAATCCGAATTCGAGCCTGCCAAACCCAAAGGCGCCTGGAACCGGGCGCGGATCCGGTCCAAAGCCAACCGAGACGACCTCGCGAAATACCACCAGCATGCCGAGGAGCGCGAGGATGGGCGCGAGGATCGGGGCGCCATGTTCGACCAGGGGCCGCACTGCCAACCGTTCGGTAAGCCAGCCCACTGCTGCCATCACTGCCACCACGATGGACATGCCCAAAAAGTAAGGGACCTCGATGGCGCTCAGAAGAACAAAACCAGCGAAGGCCCCCACCATTGCCCATTCGCCGACTGCGAAATTGATGATGCCAGTCGGTCGCGTCATCAACAGATAGGCGAGCGCAAGCAGGCCGTAGACGCAGCCGCTCGCGGTCGCGCTCACTACCAATTCAAAAAAGTCGCGCATGGCGGGCAAGGCGAGGGCACCGTCAGGGCGCCCTGCAATGGCGGTTGGCGGTGAAAGGTTATTTCAAGCCAACATGAACGACCCGGCCCTGCCGGTCCCCTTCATACACTCGAACGACCATGCCGCTGGGGTCAAAGCCTGTGCGACGGCCGCCACGGAACTCATAGGTGGCGCCCACGCCGCCCATGACGCCTACATAGCCCGATGTGGCCTGCATCGTCGCTCGCACCTTGTCCTTATCAGTGCTGCCAGCACGCTTGATGGCATCGGCCACCATCATGACGCCGTCATAGCCGTAGCCCATGAGGTTGTAGGGCTCCGATCCTGTGTCCTTCCTGTAGGCCTCGACGAATCGAGCAGTTTGGAGCTTGGCGGGATCAAAGGCATCGACGAACACGACACCATCGAGCAGGCCCTTGGCTACCGAGGTGTATTGCGGGACCGACAGGTTGTAGTTACCGAGCACCGGCGTTTTCAGACCAAGCTGCCGGTAGGCTCGCAGGATCAGTACATTTTCTGGCGTGAGCACGCCCGCCATAAACATCGCTTCAGGGTTGGCCGCCCGAATTTTCTGCATTTGCGGCTCGGCGGTGTTGGAACCGCGAGGCACCACCTCTTCGGCGACCACCTGGATGCCCGCCTTCTCAAGGCCGGCCTTGAAGAAACGGTTAATGAGCTGACCGAGATCGGAATTGTCTGTGATCAGGGCCACTCGCTTGTAGTTGCGGTTGGACGCGTAGGCGAGCAGCGTTGCAATCTGGGTCGATCCCAAAGGGCCCGTCTGCCAGAAATTCGGATTGTTGATCTGCGTGGTCAGCGTATCGCCGCTATTGGACGGCGTCATGTGAGGCGTGCCGGTTTCCAGGGTCACACTCTGCGCTTGCTGAGTGGCCGGGGTGAGGGATACAGACAGGATGAACGCGGAGCCTGCATCCACCAGCTTTCGCGCAGCGGTGGCCGACACGTCGGGCCGCCCCTGGTCGTCTTCAGTGAGCAATTCGATTTTGCGCCCCAGCAAACCGCCCTGAGCATTGATTTCTCTGACCGCAAACGCCGCGCCAAGCGCGACCGGCTCCGCATAGGGCTTGGCGGGGCCCACCTTGTCGGTGATCATGCCGATTCGGATCGGGCTTTGAGCCAGCGCAAAGCTAGAGAATCCAGCTACAGCGCCAGCCAGCGTCAGCGCGCGCAGTGAACGCCACATGGAATGAATCGCTTTCATCGGGTCTCCTCCTGGTGCTGGTCGAGCCAGCTGTTGTGAATGATGGCGGTCAGGTGCCGTGCCGATTCGCCAGCCAATCAACCGGCCGTGCGCAGTGAGCTAGGCAGAAGACTGGCGCAATCATTATGACGGCTCGCGCAGCGTTTGTACCTCAGGACTTGGGCGCGAGCTGTCGTATCCAACTGCGGAACGCCACCATCTGCTCACCGATGATCTTGCGGGTGGCCTCATCAGTGAGCGCGCCTTGTTCGTCGAAACGGATACGACAGGCACCAATGAAGACCTCGGGCTTGGCGAGCACATTGGCTTCCAGCCCACCGATAACTTTGAGCAGGTCATACTGACTGCGCGCACCCTCCAGAGGGCCCATGGTAGCCGATAGGATCGCCGCGGGTTTGCCTTTAAACGGTTGGGGATTCGCGCGCGACAACCAATCAATGGCGTTTTTCAGGACGCCACTCATCGAAAAATTGTATTCGGGACTGGCAACCAGCAGACCATCAGCCGCAGCGATCTCTGCGCGCAGGGCTTCAGCGGCTGCGGGGAAGCCCTTTGCTCATAGACCGCCATTGTAGAGAGGGATGTCCAAATAGTCGACGATCTTGATGGTCAGCCCGTCGGGCGCGAGCGAGGTAGCGGCTTTGAGGGCTGCATGGTTGTAGCTTTTGATTCGGAGGCTACCGGGCAGGGCGACGATGTTCAAAGTGGTCGCGCGATTTCCGTAAAGAAAAGGTGAGGGGGTCATCAGGCCCTTCGCAGGCCAGTTGCAGGCCTGGTTTTTATACCCGTGTCGCTACGCGTTAAAAATTGACCAGGGTGATTAATCTGCCTGCCCGTTTTTTAAGCAGGGCAAAAGGAGATGATCCCCATCGACACGCTGGGCAAGATACGGCGTTTGAGGTTTAGCGACGGGTTGTCGATCAGCGAAATCGTGCGGCGCACGGGGTTATCGAGGAATGCAGTCAAGAGCTGGCTTAAGGCTGGCGAAGGGACGGTACCGAAGTACCGGCGGCATGAGTCGATGACAGGGCTGTATCGGGATCGGCTGCTGCAATGGCTGGAGGCGGACGCCCGGCGCGCGCAGCGGGACCGGCGGACAGCGTTGGCGCTCTACGGGCAGTTGCAGCAACTGGGCTTTACCGGCAGTTCCACCCGCGTTTACCGAATTCTTCCGTGGCAGGCGCGACGGCGGTAGCGTGGGTAGACAGGCTACATTTGTGCCGCTGAAATTTGAAGTTGGCGATGCTTTCCAGTTCGACCGGAGCGAAGAGGGTCTGTTGATTGGCAGGCTACATCGCAAGATCCTCGCAGCGCACACCAAACTGTGCGCGAGTCGGGCGTTTCATCTTTCGGCATATCCGACCCAGAGCCACGAGATGCTGTTCAATGCGCACACGCGTGCGTTTCAGGCTTTCGGCGGCGTTCCCCGGCGCGGCATTTACGACAATATGAAGACCGCTGTCGACAAGGTGGGTGTGGGCAAGCGCCGGATCACGGTGCAGGAGAAGGCGGTGGCATTTCCCACCGCTCGCGTTTGCTCGAGATCGCGCGCTACGAGATGGTGAAAGCGGCCAAGGCTGCCGGAATATCCCTGAAGCAGACGCTCGCTGATGAAGGAAAGAGCCTGCGGCGGCGCGCTGGTGGCTGCGCGCACGCCAAGCAATTCAAGCGTCTTCGTCGGATGCTGTAACGCCAGCAGACGGTACTTGGGATTGGGATGCGGGAGGAGCGCCGCAAGATGGTCAATCCGGATCCCCGGCGTTTGGCTGTGATCCGATTGGAAACGGTGCTCGAGCGTGCGCAGAGGCTGCGCACGCAACAGCCCTATGAGTTTGGTGTGAAGACGAGCATTGCAGTCACGCACCGAAGCCGCTTGGTTGTTGGCGCACGAACGTTTCCAGGTAACCCCTATGACGGGCATATTCTCTGGGCGTAACTCGAACAGACCTCGATCCTGTTGGAAGACACCGGCAAACAGCCTTGGGGGGTGTTTGTCGATCTTGGATATCGCGGGGTCGATACAGATAACCCTGGAGTTGAAATCATCCACCTCGGGAAAACCAAATCGTTGACCCAGTAACAGCGGCGCTGGCTGAAGCGCAGACAGGCGATCGAACCGGTAATCGGGCACTTGAAGTCCGACCACCGAATGAGTCGTTGTTGGCTGAAAGGGGCGGTAGGCGATGCGATCAACGCGGTATTGAGCGAAGCAGGCTACAACCTGCGCTGGCTGCTGCGGGCAGTGGCCACCGGGTAATCAAGGCGTTTTATTTCGTCCGGATTCTGTGGCGATTGATCAGCCGTATTCGGTATGGTCTCGACACCGCTGCCCACAAAGAACGGGGCAATATTCGGCACGGTGGTTGGTGTTTGGGACAGCAAACCGGATTGATGCGGCTGGATGCGGCGAGATGAATTTTGCAGGATCGACTATCGAGATTAATGCCGTGCAGAACCAGAATTTTCATCGCCGCTCCGGGACACACATGCCCTGGCAGTGGCGATGGTGAACGATTTCAGGCGGCCAGAACCGGCTTGAGCGCTGCCTTGATGCGCTTCTGCATGGCTGCGTCCGGGCTCACCATGGGTGCGCGCGGATGGTATAGCGTGACACCCTGCAGATGCTGCACATATTTGACGCAGGCCGGCAAAATTTCGTGCGGCATTTCGTTCCAAAGACGATTGAGGTGGAAGTGCAGCGCCCGCGCCTCTTCATGGCGATTTTTCTCAACCAGTTTACCTAGCTTCACGACAGCACCTGGCACCGCGCTGCATAGGGCCGAAATTGCACCATGCATGCCAATCGCAAAGCCCGGATAGAGTAAGGCGTCAATGCCGCTCATGACCACGTTGCGTGACTTAACGCGCAGCAACAGATCGGACAGCGACTTGAGGTCGCCGCTACTTTGCTTCATTCCCACGACACCGGGCACTTCGTCCATGATCTTCAGCATCATGTCGACACTGAGGTAATTCCAGGGGATGACGTTGTAGATCAGGATGGGAATGCGCGTCTGCTCCCAGATGGTGCGAAAGTGCTCGATGGTGGCCTTCTCATCGGGCTTGAACAGGTAATGCACTGGCGTGACCTGCAGCGCCGTGAGCTGCATGCCGTCCAGCATGCGAATACGATTAATCGCCTGAATGGTGCTGTTAACGATCAGCCCTGCGAGAAACGGTACTCGTCCTGCGTTAGCCTCGTACGCATCGGTCATGGCGGCTACAAATTCGGCATCAGACAGCGTGTGCCCCTCTCCCGTGCTGCCGCCGGCCACGATGCCGCTGGCGCCAGCCTTGATGATGAGGTCGATCTGCTCACGCATGCCGTTTTTGACGAACTGACCTTTTTTGTCAAATGGCATGGCAATCGGTGGCATAACGCCGCGCAGAACGCTGCGCATATTGGGAGCTTTTGCACTCATGGATCGGTCCTTGATTGACGATTGTTTCGAGGATTGAAACCTTCGGAACTGCGATTTCGACGCATGATTTCGACGCATGCTGATTTCGACGCATGCTTGACACCGGCACCTGCGACGCCTAGGATTTTTTCAGCGTTCCGTTATCCGGTCAACCATTCCGGCATCCGGACAGTTCCAAAAACCTTTCATGACCAGAACCAGGAGGAGACTCATGAAGCGTCCCAGCACCATTAACACCCTTCGTCGTAAAGGCCTGACTGCGCTGGCCCCGCTGGCCCTCGCGGCCGTGGTTAGTGCGCCCGCGCTGGCCGCCTACCCTGACCGGCCCATCACGCTGATCGTGCCCT
>SYIM01000229.1 GCA_005798775.1 Burkholderiales bacterium | reverse complement strand
GACCGCTACTACCAGATCACCAAGTGTTTCCGAGACGAAGATCTGCGTGCCGATCGGCAGCCCGAGTTCACACAGATTGACTGCGAGACCTCCTTCCTGTCGGAAACCGAGATCCGCGGTATTTTCGAGAACATGATCCGCACGGTATTCAGCCATGCTGCGGGGATCGAACTCGCGCCCAGCTTTCCTGAAATGACCTATGCCGAGGCGATTCGCCTTTATGGCTCGGATAAACCCGATTTGCGGGTGTCGCTCCAGTTCACCGACCTTACCGACGTCATGCGCGATGTTGACTTCAAGGTGTTCAGCGGCCCGGCCAATGCTGAGGGCGGACGCGTGGTCGCCATGCGCGTGCCCGGTGGCGGCAAGCTCTCGCGCGGTGAAATCGATGGCTACACGCAGTTTGTGGCCATCTACGGCGCCAAGGGGCTTGCCTGGATCAAGGTGAACGAGGCGGCACGTGGCCGCGAGGGTCTTCAGTCTCCCATCGTGAAGAACCTTCACGATGCTGCAGTGACAGCGATTCTCGCGCGCACTGGGGCCGGCGACGGTGACCTGATCCTGTTTGGCGCTGACAAGGCAAAGGTCGTCAATGACGCGATTGGAGCGCTTCGGGTCAAGATCGGGCACTCCGAGTTTGGCCGGGAGAACGGGCTTTTTGAAAATGTCTGGAAGCCGCTCTGGGTGGTCGATTTCCCGATGTTCGAGTTCGACGAGGAGGCGAATCGCTGGACGGCGGTTCACCATCCGTTTACCGCGCCCAAGGACGGTCATGAAGATCTGATGAGTGCCGATCCGGGCAAGTGTCTGGCGAAGGCCTACGACATGGTGCTGAACGGCTGGGAAATCGGTGGCGGCTCGGTCCGGATTCACCGCGAGGAAGTGCAGAGCAAGGTGTTCCGGGCGCTCAACATCGGACCCGACGAGGCGCGTGCCAAGTTCGGTTTCCTGCTCGATGCGCTTCAGTATGGCGCGCCGCCCCACGGCGGAATTGCATTCGGCCTTGACCGGATCGTCACCATGATGACAGGCGCAGAGTCCATCCGCGACGTGATCGCCTTTCCGAAAACCCAGCGCGCGCAGTGCCTGCTCACTCAGGCGCCCTCATCGGTCGATGAAAAACAGTTACGCGAACTGCATATCCGGCTGCGGGCCGTTGAGGCGAGTGCGTAGGCGAAGCTTGTCGCAGCGCCAACCGCCAAGCATCATGGCTGGCAACAAGATCCCCGAATCGGTGCTGGTCGTGATTCATACGACAGCGCTGGAAGTGCTATTGCTGGAACGCGCCGATCATCCCGGCTTCTGGCAATCGGTCACCGGCAGCAAGGACACGCTCGAGGAAGCGCTGGCTGATACCTGCCGACGCGAGGTGCTCGAAGAAACCGGTCTTGACTGTTCGCGGTTCGAGCTCACCGACTGGCAGTGGAGCCAGCGCTACGAAATCTATGCGCACTGGCGGCATCGCTACCCGGCTGGTGTCACGCATAACACCGAGCATGTGTTTGGCTTGCTGCTGCCTGCGCCGACCGAGGCGCAGCTTTCGCCGCGTGAACACCTGAGCCAGGCCTGGTTGCCCTGGCATGAGGCGGCCGACCGCTGTTTCTCCTGGTCCAACGCCGAGGCGATTCGGCAGCTACCACGCCGCTCGCCCGGCGCACCGCGTGCAGCACGCTGAGGCTGCCACGTCCGCCCCGCTACGGGTTGCCACCTACAACATTCACAAAGGGGTGTTGCGCGACCTGTTCGGGCTTCGGCGGGTGGCGCGCATTCATGAGCTGCGGGCGCGGCTTCACGAGCTCGATGCCGATCTGATTCTGCTCCAGGAGGTACAGGGCCGGCATGAGCGGCATGCAAGGCGGTTTGAGCATTGGCCGAGGGAACCGCAGGACGTCTTTCTTGCGCAGGCGCCCGGCCTGCGACACACCTTTGAGAGCGCCTATCGCGCGAACGCCCACTACTTGCACGGCCACCATGGCAACGCGCTGCTGTCGCGGTTTCCGATCGTGCTTCGCGACCATCGCGATGTTTCTGATCATGCATTGGAAAAGCGGGGCGTACTGCATTGCGTGGTGGAGTTGAGCGGCGATCCCGTGCATTGTTTCGTGGTGCACTTTGGGCTGCTGGCGCGCAGCCGCGAACGGCAGCTCGATGCGTTGATCGACTGGATCCAGCGCTCGGTGCCCGCCGAGGCACCCCTCATCATCGGTGGCGATTTCAACGATTGGCGCGGCCAGCTTTCGCGACGGCTGTACGATGAAATCGATGTGATCGAAGCCTTCGATTCGCTCCGACCTGGCATGGTTCGTACGCAGCGCGCGGTGTGGTTCATGCGTGACCGGCTGGCAGACATGGGCATGGATATGGCGCGCGAGTCGTTGCGATTGCCGCGCCGCGTTCGGTCGGCGCGCACGTTTCCGGCGCTTGTACCCTGGCTGCGGATGGATCGTATCTATCTGCGGGGGTTCGCAGTGCGCGATGCGAGGGCGCTGCGGGGGCCCGGCTGGGCCCGGCTGTCCGATCACAGCCCGGTGATTGCCGATCTGGAGCGCGGCCGCGGGTGAGCCGCGTTCGCACGATGCCGCCGGCGTGGCGGCAGCTGCTTGGGCGGCGGCAGCGGCCGCGCTTACGGCCCGGCCACGCGGCGCGGCCACGCGGCGCGGCTGCTGCAATCGGGTGCTTCGACATCTGCATCGCAAGCTTGCGCTGATCGATTCGGCCGAGTTGTTCGTGGGTGGCATCAATCTGATCGATGACTACGAGGATCCAGCGCGGGGTCGGCTCGAAGTGCCGAGGCTGGACTTTGCGCTCCGGGTTCGAGGGCCGTTGGTCAAGGAGGCAGTGAGCGCCATGCACAGGTTTGGCGACGCACACAACCGGCACGCGGGCTTGAGCCGCTGTGGGGCGGCTTGCCGGTGCTGAGGGAAACATCGGATGGGGAGAGCAGGCTCTTCCGCGCGGAGCAGGCGTTGGCCGCCGTGGCCTCGAGTCCGGGGCTTGCAGGTGCGCGCGACGTTCGCCCAGCGCGACAATTTTCACCACCGCCGCACGATCGAGCGCGCTCATCTGCGCGCGATCGGTCAGGCCCGCACCGAGGTGCTGATTTCGCCGGGCCCTGGCTGCAGCGGCAGCGCGCGGGGTACGCGTGCGCCTGCTGCTGCAAGGGCAAATCCGGTATCGACTGCCCCATTTCGGTACGCTCGCGCTTCATAAGGAGTTGCTGCGCGCCGGGGTTGAAATCATCGAATATCACGCTGCACAGGCAGGCCCTGACCGTGAATCGGAGACACTAATGTCGCGCGATCTTGTGGTACTTCGGCCCGAAGGCCTTTACTGCGAGGCCGGTGGGTTTTTCATCGATCCCTGGCGACCTGTTGACCGTGCGGTGGTGACGCATGCGCACGCCGATCATGCGCGGACTGGCCACCGGCGGTATCTCGCGGCCGGCGAGGCGCGCGAGGTGATGCACGCGCGCCTCGGCAGAATTTCGCTTCAGACCCTCCAGTGGGGGGAGTCGGTCAAGCAAGGGGATGTGCGGATCTCGCTTTTTCCGGCGGGCCACATCCTGGGATCGGCGCAGGTGCGGATTGAGCATCGCGGCGAAGTGTGGGTGGTATCGGGCGACTACAAGCTCGAGACCGATCCGACCTGCAAGGCGTTTGAGCCGGTGCGCTGCGACACGTTCATCACCGAGTCCACTTTCGGCCTGCCGGTCTACCGTTGGCGGCCGGATGCGCAGACCATGGCCGAGATCGCGAACTGGTGGGCGGATAACGCGGCCAACGGCCGGGCGAGCGTGCTGCTCTGTTATGCACTGGGCAAGGCGCAGCGTATTCAGGCGGGGCTCGCGCGCGCGCACGCGCTCGCCGGGCCCATCGTGGTTCACGGCGCGGTCGCTGCCGTCAATGCCGCGTATCGCGAGGCGGGTGTGAACCTCCCCGTGGCCTGCGGGGTAACCGACTGGCGGCGCGCCGCAGGTGGCGAAGCCCCGCTCGTGCTTGCGCCGCCCTCGGCTGCGGGTTCGCCCTGGCTGTCGCGGTTTGGCGAATCGAGTCTCGCCTTTGCTTCTGGCTGGATGAGGGTGCGCGGTGCGCGCAGGCGCCGTGCGCTCGACCGCGGCTTTGTGCTGTCCGACCATGCCGACTGGCCGGGGTTGATGCAGGCCATCGAAGCAAGCGGTGCCCAACGCGTGATCGTCACCCACGGCTTCGAGGCCGCGATCGTTCGCCATCTGTCTGAACGCGGGATCGCCGCGCACGCGCTTCGGACTGAGTTCGGTGGCGAGGCGGGCGCCGAGTCCGATGGCGAGGTTCCCAGCGAGGGCGGGCTGGAGGCGAGCCCTGCGCTCACCTTGGACGGGGCGGCTCCTGCTTCCTTGCTCGCAGCATCTCCGGCCGAGTTCGGGGCTTCCGAAGATCGCCGGGCAGCGACCCCGCCCGCCCAGACCGCTTCCCGGCGGACATCCTGATGGAGGGTTTTGCCTCGATGGTGGCGGCGCTTGACCGCTCCAATTCCACCCTCGACAAGGTCGCAGCGATGCGGGCCTACCTTTTGAGCGCGCCAGATGAGGACTGCGCCTGGGCGGTTTATTTTCTTGCCGGTGGCAGGCCGCGGATGCTGGTTGCAACGCCCCTCCTGCGCGAGGCGGCACGCGAGGCCGCTGGGGTACCCGAGTGGTTATTTGACGAGTGCTATCAGGCGGTGGGGGACCTGGCCGAGACGATCGCCTTGCTGTTACCTGAATCGGGCGAGGCCCCTAGCGCCGAGGAGATGCTTGACACCTGGATGCGAGTCCGCCTGCTGCCACTTCGAGATCTCGATCCTGATGCGGCGCGCGCGTCGCTGATCGTCTGCTGGGGGAGGCTCGGCAGCTGGCAGCGCTTCGTGTTCAACAAGCTGATCACAGGGGGCCTGCGGCTGGGCGTATCGCGGCAACTCGTGCTTCGGGCACTCGCCGAGGCGAGCGCAGTCGATGCCCGGCTGATTGCGCAGCGCATCATCGGATTTACCGACCGCAAGACCATGCCCGACGGCGCACGATATCGCGCGCTGGTTGCGCCTGCGGGCGCCAGCGCGCACGGGGATCTTTCACCACCCGTTGGGGACGGAGCCGAGGACGCTCCCCAGGTGTCCCCGTTGACCCCGACAGATGCCTTTGAACGGTCTGATCCGGCGCTTGCGCTTCTGCCGTATCCCTTCATGCTTGCGCACAGCTGGGAGCCGGCAAAAGCCGATGCTGAGCCCGCCGCAAACTGGCTCGCAGAATGGAAGTGGGACGGGATCCGCGTACAGCTGGTAAGAAAGCGGCACGCGGTCGCGTTATGGTCGCGGGGCGAGGAACTGCTCACCGACCGGTTCCCCGAAATCGTGTCGGCCGCGCAGGCGCTTGCGCCCGGCACCGTACTCGATGGCGAGCTTCTATGCTGGGCGGCGGATGCACCCCGGCCCATGGATTTCGCGGCCATGCAGACCCGGATCGGCCGCCTGCGCCCTGGGGCGACGACCCTGCGCCAGACGCCTGCGCGCCTGGTTGTCTTCGATTGTCTGGAACACCAGGGAAGTGATCTGCGCGGCCAACCGCTTCGCCTGCGCCGGCAAGCGTTGCTTGACAGCCTGGCGCTCGCCGCGCCGGATCCCGACCGCCTGTGCGCAGTGCCCGCGTTTGAAGCATCGACCTGGTCGGAGCGAGCTGGGCTTCGCGAGGCAGCCCGCACCTTTGGCGCCGAAGGCCTGATGCTCAAGCGACTCGATTCGGCCTACGGCATCGGTCGTAGCCGTGCAGACGGCGGCCACTGGTTCAAATGGAAGCTTGATCCGTTTGCGGTGGATGCGGTGCTGATCTATGCGCAGGCTGGCCATGGCAGGCGGGCAGGCCTCTATACCGACTACACCTTTGCGGTCTGGGATCGGTCGGCAGCCGAGGCGCCGCGGCTGGTACCGTTTGCAAAGGCCTACTCGGGTCTGACTAATGCCGAGATCCGGGAAGTTGATGCGGTGATCCGCCGCACAACAGTCGAGCGGTTCGGGCCGGTGAGAAGCGTCGAACCCACGCTGGTGTTCGAAATTGGTTTCGAGGGTATTGCCCGCTCGGCCAGGCACCGTGCCGGTGTGTCGGTACGCTTTCCGAGAATGCTGCGCTGGCGCCGGGATAAGGGCGTTGCGCAGGCGGATTCCCTCGCCGCACTGCAGGGGCTGCTCACCGCCAGCCGCGGCTGAGCGCAGGCCCGAGGGTCTGCACCGCTGCACCTGCCGCCCGATGCGCGCCGGCTCGGAGGATCAGTTGCGTTTGAGCAGCGACAGGAGCTCGCGCCGCAGCGCGTCAGACTTGAGAAAGCTGCCGCGCATGATCGACGAGGTCATGGAGGTTTCATCTTTCACGCCACGCCAGTGCATGCAGAAGTGATCGGCTTCCATGATGACCGCCAGACCGTCGGGTAACAGCAGTCGCTCGAGTTCGTCCGCCAGGGTCTTGACCGCTTCTTCCTGAATCTGAGGCCGGCTCATGACCCAATCGGCCACACGTGCGTATTTCGACAGACCGATCAGTTTTGAGTTGGCATTGGGCAGAATGCCGATCCAGATCTTGCCGAGGATAGGACAAAGGTGATGTGAGCACGCCGACCGTACCGTGATCGGACCCACCACGATCAGCTCGCTCAGCCGCTCCACGTTCGGAAATTCTGTGACAGTAGGCATTGCTTCGTAGCGCCCGCGAAACACTTCCTTCAGATACATTTTGGCGACGCGGCGAGCCGTGTCCTGCGTGTTGTGATCATTGGTGGTGTCGATTACCAGCGACTCGAGCAGGCTTTGGACGCCGGTTTCGACCTCCTTTCGAAGCGCCTCGCGCTCGGCCTCGGAATGAATGAAATCGGAAATATTGTCGTTGGCATGAAAGCGCCGGCCCGCGTCGCGGATACGCTCGCGGATAACCTGTGACATGGGATGACCGCTGTCTTCAGCGCGAGTACGGGAGGCTTTACGGCGCAGGGTTTTGACGTCGGAGGCGTTGCTCATCGAGTTATTCTCCCGGCGCGGTGAACCCGCGCCTGTCGTGGTGTCCCGCCAGCAGACGGAGGCGGACGCCGAAGATGCGCGATTTCGCTCGCCGTGTCGCACAAACCTAGACAGTGCACGCGGGTAAACATCCCTGACACCCGATGCGGGTTTGGGTCACATCGGCAGGTATTCCGGACGCGAGGCACGACGCGGGCCAGTTTTATATGACAGTTTGTGATCACTTACCTTTGCGCGCCTGTCCCGCTTCACAGGGCAGCCCGCGGCCCTGTTGCGAAATGCGGGCGGATGCAGTGGCGATCCTGGGCGTCGATTTTTCGAGCGCGCCGTCACGAAAAAAGCCGATCACCCTGGCCCACGCGCGGCTCCATTCGCCGATGACGTTACGAATTGAGGCGCTTGAGGCAATTGGCTCGCTGCCCGAATTCGCACAGCTGTTAAGTCGCCCTGGCCCCTGGTTGGGCGGATTTGACTTTCCGTTCGGCCTGCCGCGTGAACTGGTGCTCGATGTGGGATGGCCGACCGACTGGCCCGCACTGGTGCGCGCGTTCTCGGGTACGCCCCGCCCGCAGCTGCGTGAGACCTTGCGCGCGTTTTGCGCAGGTCGGCCACCTGGCGCGAAATTCGCGCATCGGGCAACCGATCGGCCGGCGGGATCTTCGCCGTCGATGAAATGGGTGAACCCGCCGGTGGCGTGGATGTTTCATGCGGGAGCGCCAGCTCTGCTGGAGGCTGGCGTGGAACTGCCTGGTCTGCTCGCGGGCGATCCGTCGCGGGTGGCGCTTGAAGCCTATCCAGGGCTCCTCGCCCGCGCCCTCCATCGCGGTTCGTACAAGAGCGATGATCCCGCCCGGCAGGATGCGGCGCGGCTCGCGGCCCGGCGTGCGATAGTCGTCGCGCTTGCCTCGGGCGCGCATCCGCTTGCGATCAAGGTCGACTTTGCAGGCGGAGTGCGCCGCCAGATCGAGGACGAGCCCCGCGGCGATTGGCTCGATGCCGTGCTCTGCGCGGTGCAGGCGGGCTGGGCGCTCGGCCAGGGTCCGCGCTACGGACTCCCGGAGGGAGTCGATGGCCTCGAAGGGTGGATCGTGAGTGCACCAGCCACAACCGGCTAACATTCGATCCAGCCGGCTCGTCTTGCCGCCCCTCAGCTCTCCGGACTGCCCGAATCGTGAAACGAAGCTCGCTTCGCATCGATGGTGTTGACGCGCCCATCATCCCGACTGTCGCCGCGCTGGTACGCGATCACCCCGGCACGATCTCGCTCGGTCAGGGCGTGGTTCGCTACGGGCCACCTGCTGACCTGCTCCGCGCGCTACCCGAACGGATGGCCGACCCGCTGCGCCATCGGTATCAGGCTGTGGGAGGTATCGGGCCACTTATCGACGCACTCGCCGCGAAGCTGCGCGATGAGAACGGGATTGACGTGGCTCGCGGGTCTCACGTGATGGTCACTGCGGGCAGTAACATGGCATTTCTGAATGCGGTGCTTGCGCTGGGTGATCCGGGTGATGAATTCATCCTGCCCCTGCCGTTTTACTTCAATCAGGAGATGGCTATCCGGATGGCCGGATGCCTGCCAGTGTGTGTGCCAACCCGCCCCGATTATCAGCTCGACCTGGGCGTAATCGAGCGGGCGATTACGCCCCGCACGCGCGCGATCATCACTGTCTCGCCCAACAACCCCACGGGTGCCGTTTATCCCGAGGACGATCTACGCGCGGTGAACGCACTGTGCGCGGCTCGCGGTCTCTACCACTTCAGCGACGAGGCCTACGAATATTTCACATTCGACGGTACGCGGCATTTCTCGCCCGCCTCCATCCCCGGTGCCGAGCGGCATACGCTCACTTTCCAATCGTTTTCCAAGGGCTGGGGCATGGCGAGCTGGCGCTGCGGCCATGTGGTGTATCCCGCTGATCTGGCCGAGGCGATGAACAAGGTCCAGGACACCAACCTGATCTGTGCGCCGGTGATCTCACAGCTCCTCGCGCTCGAATCGCTCAGGCTGGGACGGCGCGCGATCGAGCCTGAGTTGCAGTCGCTTGAGAGCGTACGCCACAAAGTGCATGAGTCACTTGCAGCGCTTGACGGGCTGGCGAGCTTCCCTCGTACCCAGGGTGCGTTTTATGTGGTGCTTCGATTGCCGGGGGTGTCTGACCCCCATGCTTTCATCCGCGCGATGGTTGAGCGGCATCGCGTGGCGGTGATCCCCGGCTTTGCCTTTGGACTGACCGACACCCGCGAGGCCAACTACCAGCGGCTGTCTTTTGGCTCGCTCGATCCGGCGACTGTTGCCGAGGGCGTTCAGCGTTTTATTGCTGCCGTGCGTGACTGGTACGGTCGCTGATCGGTCGCGCGGCGCGCCGCAACTCGCCGAGGCACGGCTGTCGGGCTGGTTTGCCGAGCGCGGCTGGCGCCCGTTTGCATTTCAGCGGCGCGTCTGGCGTGCGGCGGGATCGGGCTCAAGCGGCTTGCTGCACGCCGGTACCGGGTCAGGGAAAACGCTTGCGGTGTGGTTCGGCGCGCTTCTGCGCATTTTAAAAGGCCGTACCGCGCCTCCCATGAACGAGCTCAAGGTGTTGTGGGTGACACCCATGCGCGCGCTCGCCGCCGACACGGTGCGCGCCCTCGAGATCCCGCTCGCGGGCCTCGGGCTGGCCTGTTCGGTGGGTCTTCGCACGGGCGATACGCCATCGGCTGAGCGGGTACGGCAGGACCGCAGGCCGCCGTTTGCGCTCGTCACCACGCCAGAGAGTCTGTCCTTGATGATCTCGCGCGCTGACGCCGTGGCGCGGCTGGGCTGCGTCGAGGTTGTGATCGTTGATGAATGGCACGAACTGGTGGGGACCAAGCGTGGCGTGCAGCTTCAGCTTGCGCTCGCCCGGATTGCTGCGCTCGCCAGCTCGCCGCCGGTGGTCTGGGGGGTGTCGGCGACCTTGGGTAACCCAGGCGAAGCGCTTGATGTTTTGTTGGGCGGCCGGCAAGGCCTGCTGGTGGAGGCCGCTGAGCGCCGGCTGCCAGTGATCGACACGCTGCTGCCGGATACCCTTGAGCGGTTTCCCTGGGCCGGGCACCTGGGCGCGCGGATGCTGGACGCCGTCATCGACGAACTGGCTTCGAGCGCCTCATCGCTCGTGTTCTGCAACACCCGAGCACAGGCCGAGCTCTGGTACGCGATGATCCTTGATGCCCGTCCCGACTGGGCCGGCGCTATCGCGCTGCACCACGGGTCGCTCGATGTCGAGGTGCGGCGATGGGTCGAGCGCGCGATCGGCGCAGGGCAGCTGCGCTCGGTGGTCTGTACATCGAGCCTGGATCTGGGCGTGGATTTCGCACCGGTGGAGCGGGTCCTGCAGATTGGAAGCGCGAAAGGCGTCGGCCGGTTGCTTCAGCGTGCTGGCCGCTCCGGCCATCGACCCGGCGCGGTATCTCGTGTCACGCTGGTGCCCACCCATGCGTTGGAACTGATGGAGGCAGTGGCGGCCCGTGATGCCGCGCGCGCCGGGCGCATTGAGGCCCGCATCGCGCCCGTATGTCCAGTCGATGTCCTGGTGCAGCACCTGGTCACGGTCGGCGTCGGAACTGGCTTTGACGAATCCGAGATGCTGGCCGAGCTCCGCTCCACCCATGCCTACCGAGCACTCGATGACGAAGTCTGGCGCTGGTCGCTTGGCTTTGTTTCGGAAGGCGCGAGCTTATCGGCCTACCCCGAATACCGAAAGCTCGTACGAGGCGATGATGGGCGCTGGCGGGTGGCCGATGCGACCATCGCGCGACGGCATCGGATGTCGATTGGCACCATCGTTGCCGACGCGGCGATCGAGCTCCGATTCATGAACGGCTCGCGGCTGGGCACAGTGGAAGAGGCCTTTTTAGCGCGGCTTCGCCCGGGCGATCGATTCATGTTTGGCGGCCGAGTGCTTGAGCTCGTTCGGGTTCATGAAATGAGCGCCTGGGTGCGACGCACCAGAGCGACCTCGGGCGCGGTACCACGCTGGAGCGGCGGGCGTATGCCGCTGTCGGGCGAACTCGCCGCGGCTGTACTCGAACGCCTGCGTGCGGCCGCGACAGGTACGTTTGCCGGACCGGAGATGCGCGCTGTACGGCCACTTCTGGAACTGCAGGCGCGCTGGTCGCGTCTGCCCGAGCCGTCGATTCTGCTTGCGGAGACGCTCGTCTCGCGTGAAGGGTATCATCTGTTCGCCTATCCGTTTGCGGGGCGCCATGCGAATCTCGGACTGGCTTGTCTGCTCGCCTGGCGGGCGAGCCGCGGCCAGCCAGCCACGATCTCGATCGCAGTCAACGACTACGGCTTTGAACTGCTGTCTAAAGAACCGCTGACGGCAGCGCAGCTGGCAAGCGATGCAGGTCTGGTTGTGCCATCACCCGCCGAGGATCTCAGCGCAGCGGTCAACACGGCTGAGCTCTCGCGCCGCCGGTTTCGCGAGATCGCGCGGGTTGCCGGTCTGGTGTTTCAGGGTCATCCTCGAGAGCGCCGGTCGGCTCGCGCGCTGCAGGCCTCGGCCACAATGTTTCATGAGGTGTTCGACCGCTACGATCCTGGCAATCTGCTCCTTGCCCAGTCGCGACAGGAGGTGCTTGCGCATGAGCTTGAACTCGGGCGCATCGAAGCGGCACTCGCGGGCATGCGTGCTCGCGCGCTCGTGATGGTGCCAATCGCCCGACCCACGCCATTTGCGTTTCCGCTGATGGTCGAGCGTCTTCGAGAGACGGTGAGTACAGAGACGCTCGCGGATCGGGTCGCCCGGATGGTGGCGGAGCTTGAGGAGGCCGCGCAATGCTGATCAATGCGGGCGGCGTGCAAGTCGAGCTTCTCGTCGAGCGCGCAGCCTGGCTCCCAGCCTCTGAAACGCTGCTGGTGGCCGACCTGCACCTGGGCAAGGCACAGAGTTTCCGGCGCTTGGGAGTGCCCGTACCGGCCGGGACGACCGCTGCGATGTTAAGGCGGCTCGACGGACTGATCGAGCGGCGGATGCCGCGCGAGTTAATCGTGCTGGGAGATCTGCTCCACGGGCCACTTTCGCAGCGCGGGCCCGCGATCGATGCACTGGCCGATTGGCGTGCCCGGCATGCGCAAGTGGCTGTGCGGATGGTGCGGGGCAATCATGATGCATCGGCGGGCGACCCACCGCCCGCCTGCGGCATCGAGGTATCAAACGCACCCTCGATTCACGCGGGGCTGGCGCTCTGTCATGAGCCCGACGAGCCGACAGGGTGTTTCAGGGTGGCAGGCCATGTGCATCCGGTTGTGCGCATATTGGGCCGAATCGATCGCATCCGGGTCGCGTGCTTCTGGCTGCGTCCGGATGCGCTGATCCTGCCGGCGTTTGGTGAGTTCACCGGCGGTTGGCCGGTGGCGCCGCAACCCGGTGAGCAGGTGTTTGCGGTGGCGGGAAGCGATGTGATTTTGGTGCCGACCTCTAGGCATCGTGCGCGCGCGAGTCGGCGCTAAGCCCATCAGCCTGCGATGCACCGCGCTGCTCGCGCTGCGGCTCAGCGCGGGGGCAAGGTGTCGCGATCTCGCGCGGGGATCTGCTCCTGAACCAGCATCCGGTGCGGATACGGGATGGAAATGCCCTCCCGATCGAAGGCGATCTTCAGCCGCTTCAGGAACTCGCGGCGCACGCGCCACTGTTCGGCGGGAAGGGTTTTCATCCGACAGCGGATGACAATGGCGGAGTCGGCGAGTTGCTCGACGCCAGCGATCTCGATCGCGTCGACAATGGCGGCGCGAAACGCCTCATCTTCGCGCAGCGCCGCTGCAGTCGTGCGCATCACCGCGTACACATGATCGAGGTCCTCGCGATAAGACACGCTCACATCGGCCACCGCGAAGGCGAACTCGGTCGAGTAATTGCTGACGGTTGTGATGAGACCGTTGGAGACGTAATGCACCGCGCCGTCGAACGAGCGAAGCTTGGTTTGGCGCAGTGTGAGTTCTTCCACCACGCCGGTCTTGCCGGCGATCTCCACCACGTCACCGACCCGGATCTGATTTTCGAGCAGCAGAAACATACCGCTGAAAAAATCCTTCACGAGGCTCTGCGCACCGAAACCGATGGCCACACCAGCCACACCGGCTGCTCCCAGAATCGGTGCGATCGAAATGCCAACGGTGTTAAGGCCTACAAGCACTGCTACAACGATGAGCGTGAGCGAGGCCGCATGGCGGAGCACGCGCGCGAGCGTCTGGATGCGCTTTCGCTCCTCGGGCGCGGGCGAGCGCGCGGCCAGGGCCACAAAGAAGCGCGCGAGCACGTTAAGCAGCACCCTACGTACCATGAATGCGGCGATCAGCACCGCCACCAGCGTGGCGGCGGTCGCCCACCGCGGCGACCACTCGGTGTGAGCGAGAAACTCCAGCCAGGCTTCGAACACGGTCACTTCCTCCTTGTTGCGCTGCAGCCGCGGCAGTCTTGCGAACTGTCAACGCGGGCGGGTCACCGCCGACCTGCGCTAGGACCTTGCAGGTGAGAGGAGGTCAGCCGGAGCCGCCCACGCCCGGCGAGGCGAGCGCGATGGTAGCAAAGAAACTGCTGTTCATATCGAAGGCGTGCGAGCGCAATCCCGTGGGGGCCACGCTGATGCGGGTGGTATCACCGTTCGATAAAATGGGGCGATTGTTCGATCGGCAGCTTACGCGGCGCGGCTGGATGCGAGCCTGGCGCACCGGCTGGCCCCCGCTGGGTGATGCCGGTTGGACCGAGCCGCGCCTGCCGCGCGTTGATCTCGTCGATCGCAAAGACGATATCGCGATGTGCGCCGAGGTTCCTGGAATCGAAAAAAGGAACTGGAGCCCTTGGCCGGTCAACACAGCGTAACCCTGCATGGTGAGACCCGGCATGAGGAAAAGGAGGAGGTGGGCGACCCATACCGTTGTGAGATCCCGCATGGCGCTTTCAGCCGCACGGCACCGATCCTGTGGGGCCGTCAGGTCGCGCCTGCGCGGGTGGCGCGGATCCCGTATCCTTTGCGATCGCGCGGCGGCAAACCCGCCGCGTGCGCCCGCATGGCGGGGCGCAGCATTGTCTCGGAGGTCCGCATGAACAGCATTGATGTCGAAGTCCTGCGTACCGCGATCCAGTGGATGGACGCGGGTCATCGTGTCACCCTCAGCACTGTGGTGCGCACCTGGGGATCGGCGCCTCGTCCGCCTGGCTCGCTCATGATCATCCGTGACGATGGCCAGGTGGCGGGTTCGGTGTCAGGGGGGTGTATCGAAGACGACCTGATCCGGCGTCTGCGCGACGGCGACCTCGATTCGGTACTGCCAATGAGCACGGTATATGGCGAAACCGCCGAGGAAGTGCAGCGTTTTGGGCTGCCCTGCGGCGGCACCGTACAGGTGGTGCTTGAGCCGCTTTCCATGCAATCGGGGTTACGTGACCTGCTGTCCCGAATCGAGGCCCATGAGGTGGTTCAGCGCTCGCTCGACATGCGGACCGGCATGGCAGCACTCAAGTCGGCTCAGGTGGGCGATATCGTAGCCTTCGATGGTCAGACGTTGCGCACCGTTCACGGCCCGCGCTACCGCCTGCTCGTGATTGGCGCCGGTCAGCTGTCTCACTACCTGGCCGACATGGCGCTCATGCTCGACTACCAGGTCACGATCTGCGATCCACGATCGGAGTATCACAGTACCTGGCAGGTGCAGCCGGGCGTTACGCTCTCCTCGCAGATGCCCGATGATCTGGTGCTTGCCATGCAGATCGATGCCAACAGCGCCGTGGTGTGCGTCACCCATGATCCGAAACTCGATGATCTCGCGCTCATCGAGTCGCTCAAGACGTCGGCGTTCTACATCGCCGCCATTGGTTCGCGACGCAACAACGAACGGCGCCGCGAACGGCTGCTTGAATTCGATCTCTCGCGCGCTGAAGTGGATCGGTTGCGGGGGCCGGCAGGGCTGTCGATTGGCGCACTCACGCCGCCCGAGATCGCGCTTGCGATCATTGCCGAAATGACTGCCACGCGGCGCGGTGTGAACCTGTCGGGGCCGCTGGCTGACTGGAGCGGTTCGGGTACGGAGTGTCGGCTCGAGTCGCTCCCTTTCGCACGCTGAGCCCGCTGCGCGAAACCCTCGCGCGGGTACTGCTCGCGCCAGCCGCGCCGCTCATGCTCTGGCAGGGACGGCGCGTTCGGCGTCTTGCCCTGCGGCTTCCGGAGGCTGCAGGCGCCCGTACGGGTGAAGCCGATATGGACGGGGCGGGCGGGCGCTTGCTGATCGTGGGTGATTCGTCGGCCGCCGGAGTGGGCGTCACCGAGCAGTCGCGCGCCTTGTCGGGCCAGCTGATCAGCGCACTGGCCGCGCGCGGCGTGACCCTAGGCCGCTGGCGGCTGATCGCCCGTGCCGGGGTGTCGGCCGCAGCGTTGCCCGCGCTGATCGACCACGACCTTGATGAGGGGCGTGTGCCGGTCGAAGCCTTTGATATTGCCCTGGTGGTGGTGGGGGTGAATGATGTCACGGGTGCCACACCGATCGTGCGCTGGCTCGCCGATCTTGATCGCCTGCACGCGCGCCTCAAGCGCCTTGGGGTGCGTGCGGCGGTGTTCTCAGGCCTGCCGCCAATGGACCGATTCATTGCGCTCCCGCAGCCACTCCGCATGTGGTTGGGGCTCCAGGCGCAACGCTACGACCGGGCGCTCGGCCAGTGGAGCGCGGCACGCACGGATACCTTTCATACGGTATTGCCGCGGCTCGATGATCGCGGGCTCCTGGCGTCCGACGGCTTTCATCCCGGTGAGGCGGGATGCGCGCTCTGGGCGCGCGAACTCGTGCAAACGCTCGCGCCTCTCCTTGCTGCCGATCAGCACGCGGCGGGATCGACCGGAATCTCGCGCTTCAGTCCAGAATCATCAATCGCGACATAGGTGAGCGTGGCTTCGGTGACCTTGACCACGACCGGTTGCGCTGGATTACGCTCGGCGATGACCTCGACGTGCACTGTGACCGACGTGTGACCCGAACGTTCGATGCAGGCGTAGAACGACACCACGTCACCAACCGAAATCGGCTGGCGGAACTGAAACGCGTTAACAGCAACGGTGGCGACCCTGCCTCGGGCCCTGCGTGCTGCGCAGATGCCGCCGGCGATGTCGACCTGCGCCATCACCCAGCCGCCGAAAATATCACCGTTGGCATTGACATCGGCAGGCATGGGCACCACGCGGAGCACGAGCGAGTGTCCCGCGGGAGTGTGATCGGTTAGCGGGGATCGAACACCGGTGGTCTCGGATTTCATGCTGGCGGGCCTTCACTGATGGCGTGCGCGCACAATATCGTTTTTCTTCCCAAGACGACAAGAGATCCGATGCGAGATCACGCCCGGCGCGCCGCGCCCTCCTCTGTGCCCTCTGCCTCCGCCGCCTCCGGTGCCCAACCGGTTCACGGTGACTGGCAAACGGTGTCACGGCTGCTGCCCTATCTGTGGGCCTGGCGCGGCCGTGTGCTGTTTGCGCTTGCCTGTCTGGTGGCAGCCAAACTCGCCAATGTGGGCGTTCCGCTGGTACTGAAAGCGGTGGTTGATGTGCTCGATACACCCGAGGTGGCTGCGCGCGCAGCCATTGCGGTGCCGGTTGCGCTGATCGTGGGCTACGGTTTGCTCCGGCTGTCAGTCTCGCTCTTTACCGAGCTTCGCGAGCTAGTTTTCTCGCGGGTGACGCATGAGGCCAATCGTACGATCGTACTGCAAGTCTTCCAGCACCTATTCGACATGTCGCTACGGTTTCATCTCGATCGCCAGATGGGCGGGATGACGCGCGACATCGAGCGGGGTTCGCAGGGCGTCTCGAGCCTGATTTCCTACACCCTCTACAGTATCCTGCCCACGGTGATCGAGGTGTCACTGGTGATCGGGTATCTGTTCTGGCAGTACGAGTCGTCGTTCGGCTTCATCGCGCTTTCAGCGCTTGCTGTCTATGTGATGTATACGATCCGCGTGACCGAGTGGCGCACCCACTTTCGGCGCGAGATGAATGAGCAGGATTCCCGCGCGAGCACGCGTGCGATCGATGCGCTCATCAATTATGAAACGGTGAAGTATTTTGGCAATGAGCGTTTCGAGGCGGAACGCTATGACACGGAACTCCGAAAGCGCATGCGCGCGGCGATCCGCTCGCAGGCGTCGCTATCGCTCCTTAATTTCGGTCAGGCGGCCATCATTGCGGTAGCGGTGTCGCTTCTCATGTGGCGAGCGGTGGCGGGCGTGATCGCGGGCGAGATGACGCTGGGTGATCTGGTGCTGGTGAATGCCTTCATGATCCAGCTCTACATTCCGCTCAACTTTCTGGGTGTGCTCTACCGGGAGATCAGACAGGCGCTCACCGACATGGAGCGGATGTTTCGGCTGCTTACAGAAAGGCGCGAAGTGGCCGATGCGCCGGATGCGCGGCTGCTGGATGTGGGACGCGGCCCGGAAATTCGGTTTGAGCGAGTGGGCTTTCACTATGACGCCGCGCGTCCGATCCTCCATGACATCGACTTTGTGATCGCACCCGGCACCACCACTGCCGTGGTGGGTGCGAGCGGTGCTGGCAAATCGACGCTTGCCCGGCTGATGTTTCGCTTCTACGACGTGAGCGCCGGGCGGATTCTGGTCGATGGACAGGATATTCGCGCGGTCACGCAGGAGAGCCTGCGCGCGGCAATCGGGATCGTGCCGCAGGACACGGTGCTCTTTAACGACACGATTCGCTACAACATTGCATACGGGCACCCGGAGGCAAGCCGTGAGGCTGTCGAGCAGGTGACACGCGCGGCGCAGTTGCATGATTTCATTGCGGCGCTACCGCAGGGCTACGACAGTTCGGTGGGCGAGCGCGGCCTG
>SYIM01000228.1 GCA_005798775.1 Burkholderiales bacterium | reverse complement strand
GGATGCCGTTGTTGGAAAGAATGCCAATACGATAGCCCCACAGGTGAGCAAATCCGCAGACCAGCGTTGGTCCATAGTCGGGCTGATATTCATGAAAGCGGCTACCGTCCACCAGACGCGCGATTACCTCGCGCATATCAAACCCTTTTTTGATGTCGTCAGGGATGATGCCGTAGAGTTCGTCAGGGTCGTAGAGCGGTGCCTCAACAGGCTCGCACGCAATCGACGTCTTTTGAACGGGCGCCCATTGCGACACGATATCGCGGCCTATTGCAATCGCTTGAGCTTCCGAGGCTGCCGCCCAGTCGCACACACCCGAGACCTGGGTGTGCATGCGGGCCCCGCCCAGCGCATCGGCGCTTACCACCGCGCCAGTCGCAGCCTTGACCAGTGGTGGCCCACCGAGAAAAACCCCGCCAGTTCCCTCGACGATGACGTTGTAGTCACTGAGCGCGGGAATGTAGGCCCCTCCGGCGGTGCAATGCCCCATCACCAAGGCTAGCTGTTTGATACTACGCTTGGAGAGCAGCGATTGATTGCGAAACATCCGCCCGGCCATGTAGCGATCGGGGAAGACCTCAGACTGCAATTGCAGAAAGCCGCCTGCGGAATCGCACACATGAACAACCGGCAGATGATTTTCAAGCGCGATGTCGAGACAGCGGATGATTTTCTTGACTGAGAGCGGATACCACGCGCCACCTTTGATCGTGCTGTCATCAGCATGAATGATGACTTCGCGCCCCGACACGATCCCTATCCCGACGATACAGCTCGCCCCTGGCGCCTCCCCGCCATAAGCCTGATTGGCGGCGAGCGCCGATAACTCAAGAAAAGGCGTACCAGGATCGAGCAAGGCCTCAAGCCGCTCGCGCGGCAGCATCTTCCCCTGCGCGCGCAGGCGATCGATGTCACGCTGGGGGCGCGCATGCCGGGCCGCCTGCTGTCGGCCACGCAGTTCCTGCGCCAGACTCTTGTTGTGCTGATAGCGACCTTTGAATTCTGCATCGCCCGTACGGAGCGCCGATCGAATCGCCGCCATCTCAACTCACCTTTCCAGAGTCCGCAGCGCTGCCGCCTCCGGGGGGAGGCGAAGCTACGGCGTCGGGCTCGAAGCTCACCAGCGTGGCTCCACGGTCAAAACTTGAATTGGTTTGCACGTGAATCGTCTGAATCCGTCCAGCCCGCGGCGCAGTGAGGATCATTTGCAGTTTCATACTTTCAATCGTGAGCAATCGATCGCCCTCAACCACCTCGGCACCGACTTGCGTGTGGAGCGCCACCACAGTCCCTGGCATATCAGCTCGCACTTCGCCATGAGACGAACCAGACACCGACTCACCAGCTTCAACACCTGCGCGCCGGAAATGCCAGTGCCGTCCCGCAAGCCGCAGGTAGACATCATTGCCAGCGACCCAGCGCCAACCCTCAATGACGCGCCCATCAACAACGATACGTAACCTACCCGAGTCGCCCGGTTCCAATTCGCACAGGCTCACACGATGACCGTCGACCGAAAAAATCTGATCGGGTCGCCTGGCAAGAATATCGAACTGGCGCCGCTCGCCCCGCGCATCATCAAAGACAATGTTCAAGCGTGCCTCCTTCAATCACCCCAGGGGTCCAGCTCCCAGACCCGCTGACAGGTCGGCTACGCGAAGCGATACGCATCAGTTCCGCCAAAAACCGATCAGCGCTGCAGTCGCCGGCGTGTCATGCACCATGATGCGGATATCCCGACAACCAAGCGCCGCAGCAGTAAGCGCGAGTGCCTCCTCTTCGAGCGGCGCTGCCGCAAGCAAGGCCTGGGCATGCTCAGCCAGAAAGCCCGTGTGCAGGCGCGCCGCTTCGAAGGCCGGGTGCGCGGCGATGCGTCCCAGGTAGTCGATGTTGCTCGCCACACCCAGCAGCGTTGTCTGAGCCAGCGCGTCGACAAGCACCGCGCGCGCGGCTTCTCGATCGGCGCCATGCACAATGAGCTTGGCCAGCATGGAGTCAAACGCTGGCGTGATCGATTGCCCCTCGCGAATACCGCTGTCAAATCGCACGCCCGGGCCGACGGGTTCTCGCAGCAGGCCAATTCGGCCCGTCGCTGGACGAAACTCGTGCTCGGGCTCTTCGGCGCACACCCGCACTTCGATCGCGTGCCCTCGGGAAGAAAGCGAACTTTGTTCAGGAAGTAGTTCGCCAGAAGCCACTGCAATCTGCAACGCCACCAGGTCGACCCCCCAGACGCATTCTGTGACGGGATGCTCAACCTGTAGGCGTGTGTTCATCTCCAGAAAATAAAACTCGCCATCGCTGCCGAGAATGAATTCGACTGTGCCGGCGTTACGGTATCGAGCTGCCGAAGCGAGTCGCACGGCGGCATCGATGATCGATTGCCGCAAACCGGCGGCCAACCCCGGCGACGGCGCCTCCTCGACAATTTTTTGGAATCGCCGCTGAATCGAGCATTCCCGCTCGCCTAGATGCAGCACGCCGCCCTCGCCATCACCCACCACCTGAACCTCGATGTGACGTGGCCCGGGGACCAGACGCTCGGCGTAGATACGGCCATCACCGAAATACCGGCTCGCCTCGCCGACGGCAAGCGGTGCAGCCTGGGCAAGCTCGGCAGCATCGCGCACCACCCGCATCCCTTTGCCGCCCCCGCCTGCCGAAGCCTTGATGAGAAGCGGATAACCGATGGCCTGCGCCGCCGCTTCAAAGGATGCGCTGGGGGCGTTCGCGTCGATTTCGAAGCTTGGCGCAACGGGTACCCCATGCAATCGCGCAAAGTCGCGCGAACGCAGTTTGTCGCCCATCAAACGTATGCTCTGGGCGTCCGGGCCGATGAACACGAGACCCGCATCAGCGATCTGTCGCGCAAAGGACTCGTTTTCCGACAGAAAGCCATAGCCTGGATGAACGGCCTGCGCGCCTGCCTGTGTCGCAACAGAAACGATTTGGATGGCGTCCAGATAAGCCGCAGTGGGCACCTCGCCCTGCAATTCGATAGCCTGATCGGCCATGGCGACGTGTGGGGCCCGACGATCCTCGTGGTGATACACCGCCACCATACGGTGGCCCAGGCGCTGACCGGTCCGGATGATCCGACAAGCGATTTCACCGCGGTTGGCTACAAGAATCGTGTGCAGGGAGGGCATGGGCAATCGAGATCAGAAGATGCGAGGGTGGGATCAGGCGAGCCAGCGTCTGCGCCGCCTGTAGTGCTTGACCTGGCTGTAATCGACGCTCCCAACGCCCCCCAGATAGGCATGTTGCACATCGGGGTTGCTGCTCAGGACATCAGCCGCGCCACTCATCACCACGCGGCCGTTTTCAAGCAGATAGGCCGACTGCGCCACTTCGAGTGCCGCTGCGGCATTTTGCTCAACCAGCAGAACCGCCATCCCATGCTCGCTATTAATCCGGCGAATCGTGTCAAAGATTTCATCGACCAGAAAGGGAGCCAGCCCAAGGCTGGGCTCATCAAGCATGATGAGACGCGGCTCGGTCATGAGCGCCCGCGCAATGGCGAGCATCTGTTGCTCGCCCCCCGACAGATAGCCGGCCAGCGCCTTCGCGCGGTCCTTGAGTCGCGGAAAGAGATCGAACATTTCCGTGACCCGATCCCGAACCTTGCCGCGGTCGCGGTGCATGGAGGTAGCAGCAATGAGGTTTTCTTCAGGGGTGAGGTGGCCAAACACGCGTCGCCCCTCCAGACAATGGACGATACCCGTGCGCACCCGTGCGGGCGCATCCATGCGAAGGACGTCATGCCCGTCAAAGAGCACTCCGCCCCGCGTCACCGCACCCCGCTCGGGCTTGAGCAGACCTGAAATTGATTTCAGAACGGTGCTCTTACCCGCACCGTTGGCACCCAGGAGCGCCACCAGTCCGCCATGGGGCACCTCGATCGACACGCCCTTGACCGCCAGAAACACCTGATCGTAGACGACTTCGATGTTGTTGAGGGCGAGCAGCGGACTGGAGGATGCGCTCATGAGGCTCCTTCGTCTGGCCGCTGCATCGCCTCGGATGTGGCCAGATCGGTCACTTGCCCGACTTGGCAAATTCGGAGGAATATTTCTTGATCTCCTCCCAGACCACATCCTGATTGGCCGAATACCAATCGGTGATCGGCACAAATTTCGATCCGTCCCACTGCGAAATTCGCCCCTTGCCACCTCCCTGATGATCCTGCGACGTGATCGACGTAGCCGGAATCATGCCCTCGGCGGTGAAGTCTTTGATCAAATGCAAACCGGCATTGAGCCAGGCGCCATTGACGGGTCCGTTGGGCGCTTTGACAAACGCCTGACGCACGCCCTCGAGCATGAGCGCCGTAATCATCACGCCGTAGCTGTAGTAGACCGTGCCCACCTTGGCTTCTGGGCCTGCGCCTTTACCCGCTGCAACGACGGTTTTGAGGATGTCCTGAATCGGCTTGGCTTCCCGCCCAAGAATACAGGGGTCGACCTTCATCACGCCCTTGGCCTGCTGGCGACCGACCACATCCATGTCCGACTCAGAGACCCAAACGCTCGATGACAGGCGGTCCATGCGGATGCCGTTGCGGATCGCCTCGGTGAGCGCCACCGTCTGGCCCACGCCTGCACCCCAGAACACGACCCAGTCGGGACGCGCGCGCCGCACCTGTGGCCAGATCGCCGACTGATCATTGCCTGGTGGCGTGTAGGGGAAGGCTTGGAATTCAAATCCGAGCTTCTGGCGCAAGGCTTCGAAGATCGGAAGCGGCTCTTTGCCAAACGGTGTATCAATATGCACGAAGCAGATTTTCTTGCCCTTGAGGCTACCGCCATCGACCTGGCGGAAATGCTCCACGAGCAGCCCGGCCTGCGTCCAGTAGTTGGGCGAGAGCGGGAAAATATAAGGAAATACCGTGCCGTCCGCAGCATCCGAGCGACCGGAGAAGGCGGTGATCATGTTGATCTTATCGGCGAGCACGCGGGTAACCAGTGCGCGGGCGATCGGCGTGGAAAGCGGGTCGATCATCACCATGCCCTGCGCCTTTCCACGTTCATACGACTCGACCGCACGCGGCAGATCGTTGCCGTGATCGGTCACATCGAGAACGATGCGGTGACCATTGATCCCACCGCGCTCGTTGATCAGGGTGACGTAGTCGCGCTGTCCCTGGCTGTATTCAGCGGTCACGAAGGTGTATACCCGCGTGAAATCCTGCGTAGCGAGGATACGGATTGTTTTGTCCTGGCCGATCGCAATACGCGGGAACTGCGAAGCGAGCGCTGCGACTGCAGCGCTCGAAGCAAAGGCACGACGGCCAGGGTGTTTAGCTGTTGACATGGTGGTCTCCTCTTTGTGTGGGTGTTCAGTGATGCGGTCAAAATCGTTATGGGGCACAGTAATTGAACATTGATTCATCGGCCAGCATGGCGAAACGGCCATACCAGTAAATAGTTGCGAACATTGTTGTAGATTTTGGCGAGCCCCAATGGCTCCCAGAGCAAAAAGCCGATGATGAGCGCGCCATACAACACAAGGGGTACATGCGCGCGAACGTCCGCGCCGATCTGCAAAGACAGTGTTTCCGCAAGAACGCCAATCAGGTTATTGAGTACGATGGGCGCAAAAAGAATCAGTGCTGCACCAAAAAATGAGCCTAGCACCGAGCCAAGTCCGCCCACGATCACCATTGCGACCAGTTGAATCGACAGTTCGATATGCCACTGATCAGGCGACACCGAGCGCAGGTAGCACACCGCGAGGACAGTGCCGACCACACCGCCAACAAACGAACTCACCCAGAAAGCAAGCAGCTTGAATTTGAAAGTGTCCACACCAATGATCGACGCGGCGTAGTCTTTTTCGCGCACTGCCGCGAGCGCGCGGCCAAAGCTGGTGCGGCGAACATTGAGCATGAACAGAGCCACGATCACGCACATGGTGAGCGCAAACCAGTAAACCGCCCGATCCCCAACAATCGGGACCCCAAGAAAGCTCACTGGCGGTACGGTAATCGTCGCCTGCGATCCGCCGCTGATCGCAGGCACATGCGAAATCACAAAATCAACGATGTATTGCATCGCTAGCGTCGCCATGGCCAGATACAAGCCCTTTACTCGCAGCGCTGCAGCGCCAAACAGGACACCGATCGAAGCGGCTGCGAGCCCGCCTGCGATCATCGCGAGCTCGAACGGTGCTCCCGCACGAACCAGATGTACGGCCGCATAGGCACCGATACCCATAACGGCACCGTAGCCGAGATGAACCTGGCCGGCAGTACCCATCAAAAGATTGAGACCCATGACCGCGGTCGACCAGATGATCCAGGGCAACAGGTAGCTCACCAGATACAGGCGCTCCACCAAAAAGGGCGCGATCACCGCAAGCAGCAGCACCAGCGTGGCAAGCCTGCGGTCAAGCGGCAGCGGCCAGATAGCCCGGGCCTTGAGATAGGTGCTAAAGCGTATGCCTGCGCGTCGATAAAACATCAGACCCTCTCAATATGCTCTTCGCCGAACAGGCCATGCGGCTTGAACAGCAGGGTGAGCAGTATGATGACCGAGGCCACCACATCACGGGTGCCGCCGCCCACGAGCGGATCGAGCACGCCGGTGGCGACGCTTTCAGCCACGCCCACAATCAACCCCGCCACCAGCACACCGATGATGGAGTCCAGCCCCCCCAGGATAGCGATGGCAAGCGCCTTGATCAGGAGAAGCGACAGCGACCAGTCCACGCCCTGGTTCGACCCCCACAGCACACCAGCCGCCGTGGCACAGCCCGCCGACAGCCCCCAGGCGATCGCGATAGCGCGCTCAACGCGAATGCCCACCGCCCACGAAGCGGTCTGGTCATCGGCCACCGCGCGGAGCACCACACCGAGCCTGGAATTGAAAAACCACGCGGCAACCAGGATCAGGATGAGCGAGACGGTGCCGCCCACAATCAGCGAGCGGCTGAGCAGCAATTCGCCAACAAAGAGGGGCGTGTTGGGAATACCGAGATCGAGTTTTTTGACTGCTGAGCCCGCGATGCCAGGCAGCAGCCCACGCAGCATGATTTCAATGCCTAGCGTGAGCATGATCGCCATAATCACTGGCTGGCCAATCATGCGCCGCAACGCAAAGCGCTCGGTGGCCACGCCCAGACCAAACAGCACCACGATCGCACCGGGAACCGCGAGCCACATCGGCAGACCCAGCAGCGATGACAAGGCCCATGCGGCGTAGGCGCCTGCCATCGCAAGCGCACCCTGCGCGAGATTAGCGAGCCCTGAAGTTTTATAAATCAGCGTGATGCCGAGTGCCACCAGCGCATACATCAACCCGACAAAGACGCCATTGAGCGCAAGTTCGGCAATCAGTAGCCAATCCATCAGCGCACCTCCACCAGCGGCAACTCGCGCTTGAGCGCGCCACGCGCGCCATCCTCGTACACGATCTCGGCTTCGAACTGCACACTCGAGCGCGAGGGATCATAAAGCGCCTCGATGATGCGCGCATAGCGCTCTTCAACTACATTACGGCGCAGTTTTCGGGTGCGAGTGATCTCGCCGTCATCCGCATCAAAGTCTTTGTGAAGGTTGGTGAAACGCCAGATACGCAGACCTTCGGGTTGAGTGCTGTTCATGTGTTGCAGCACCCCAGCGATGAGTTGCAGGACTTCGGGCTGCAAGGCCAGGTCGGCATAGGAGGTGTAGGCGATGCCGCGCTTTTCGGCCCAATGCCCGGTCGCTTCCAGATCAATGCAGACGATAGCCGTGAGGGTCTCGCGTCCGGCACCCATCACAGCGACATTGCGAACATACTGACTGAACTTGATCCGGTTTTCGATGTAATTAGGAATGAAACGCTCGCCCTGGGCAGTGCGCACGACCTCGCTCACCCGGCCCAGCACCGCCAGATGGCCATCGGCGTCGATGTAGCCCGCGTCACCCGTGCGCAACCATCCATTCTGGATCGCCTTCGCACTCGCCTGCGAATCATCGAAATAGCCATCGATCACCGACTCCGAGCGGATCAGAATCTCGCCGCTCTCATCAATCTGGATCTCCACACCCGGCATGGGGGAGCCCACCGTGTGCAGTTTGACGCTTCCCTCTACCTGGGCCGCCGACAGCGCCGAGGTTTCGGTTTGCCCATAAAACTGTTTGAGAGGAATGCCCAGCGCGCGAAAAAATAGAAAGGTGTCCTCACCCAGGGCCTCGCCGCCCGTGAACGCTCGCTCGGCGCGCGACAGGCCGAGATGGTCCTTGATCGGACCGTAGACCAACCACTCGCCAAACTGCTTGACGATCCGGTCCGAGACTGTCGGCACCTGACCTGCGAGCAGGCGACGCTCGAGGTCCACCGCACGAGGCATGAACCAGTCGAAAAGCCGCCGCTTGAGCGCAGTGGAATCAGCCATGCCCACCTGTATCCGCGTGAGCATGTTGTCCCAGGCACGCGGTGCGGCAAGATAAAAGGTCGGTGCGATATCGCGAATGTCGTGGCCCACCGTTTCCTGGCGCTCGGGGATATTGACCGTGCTGCGAAGCATCACCCCTGCCCCAAGCGTGAAGACAAAGTCACCCACCCATGCGGTGGGCAGATAGGCAAACATTTCTTCGTACTGGCGAAAATAGCCTCCGCGGGCAGCATTGGCCACGCCCCGCATCACATTTCGGTGGCGAAGCGGCACCCCCTTGGGCGAGCCTGTTGTGCCCGATGAATAGAGCAGCACCGCAATGTCATCGGCGCGGGCACGCGAGAGAAGATCGCCCGCCAGCGCCGGCTGGACTTTCAACCGGTCGCGCCCTGCGCTCAAGACTTGCTCGAGTGCTATGACGCCCTCAGGCCGGTTCAGCATCAATCCGCGCGGATCATCAAAAATGATGGTGTGGGGACGACCGATGCGCTCACGTAGGCCGACGAGCTTATCGACCTGCTCCTGATCTTCGGCAATTGCAAGCGTCGGGCTGCCAAAGCGGGTGTAGACATCGAGTTGGTCAACGGGTACGTCCGGAAAGATCGGCGCGGGAAAGGCGCGCAGGCACATGGCAGCGAGCATGGTGAAATAAAGATTGGCCCGGTTATCGCCCACCACAATCATCGCCTGACCAGGTTGAAGACCGAGTTGCTCGAGCCCCGCCGCAATCGCGAGCACGCGCTCTTGTACATCGATCCAGGTGATTTCCTGCCAAATGCCGTAGTCGCGCTCGCGCATCGCTACACGCGAGCCCTCCTCGCGCACATTGGCAGCCAGCGCGGCAACCAGCGTATCAGCGCTGAGATTGGCGAAGGCTTCAGACATGGCCGCCCTGAATCACCCGGGCGGCTGCACGCTCGCCAAGATAGGCTTTCACCACCTTGGGGTCAGCGATTGCTGCACGCGGCGCGCCCTCGGCGATCGTCTCGCCATAGCTCAGCACGATGATACGGTCACAAATGGCGGTGACCACATCCATGTGGTGCTCAATCAGGAGGATGCTCACATCACGCTCATCGCGAGCATCGAGGATGAAACGCGCGATATATTCTTTCTCTTCCTGGTTCATGCCCGCCATGGGCTCATCAAGAATCAGCAGCTTGGGCTGGGCCACCAGGGCCCGCGCGAGTTCGACGCGTTTTTGTAGCCCCAACGGAATCACTTCCACAGGCTCGTCGCGAATATCCTGAAGCTGCATGAAGTCAATCACTTCTTCCACTACCCGGCGATGGGCTACCTCCTCGCGCGCCGCCCAAACCCAATAAAGCAGGGTGGCAAGCGCACTGGGTCGCATGTGGACATGGCGGCCCATCAGGATGTTGTCGAGCACGCTCATGCCGCGAAACAGAGCGAGGTTCTGAAACGTCCGGGCCACGCCAAGTTCGGCCACCCGATGCGGTGCGAGTTTCGTGGTGTCTTGTCCGAAGAGCTTTACCCTGCCAGCCTGAGGAGGGTAGAAGCCCGTGATGACATTAACCATGGTGGTCTTGCCCGAGCCGTTGGGGCCAACCAGCCCAAAAATCTCGCCGGGCTCGACATGCAGATCAACACCTTTGAGGGCCTTTAATCCACCAAACGATCGTTCGATGCCTGTGCAGACAACCGGAGCGTCGACGCGCGCGATGATAGACCCCCTCCTCTGCGGAAAGCTTGATGCTTTCTCTGATGTTGGTGCGCGGCGCTACCTCGTCGCAAGGCGCAACCTCTCTATTGGAGGCGATTGGGCGGACAGTGTCAATCAAGACCGTCCGGAAAAGCCTGATTTCCGGACCTTATCTGACAAAGCCACGAGCGGCGCTGTCCCAAGGCCACGATCTTGGCACTGCGCTTGACACTGATTATTCTGGCAGCAGGCCAATTTCATGCATGCCTCACCCCCAGCAGCCATACTCGTTTTGCAGAAAGACTCCCCACCACTCAGGTCCCCGAGATGATCGGTAATGGAACGCAGGCACTCGGACTACCGGTGTTCGACTTTCTGACCATGATCGATCAGTTCCACAGGGCAATCCATCAGCGACGCTATCAAGGTTCATACTAGAGCCCGCGCTCGATACTCTGCCCACCACCCCGGAGCCACGCGATTCATGTCAGCCGACCCAACCGAGTCATCGCCAACGCTACCCCATACCGCCGAGCACTTTGATGCAGTAATCATTGGCGCCGG
>SYIM01000227.1 GCA_005798775.1 Burkholderiales bacterium | reverse complement strand
TCCCTCATACGCCTCTTCGAACCTCATCTTCCGTATCTCCTGTAGCACTCGCCTCGGCGTCATCTGGCACCCCCTTCAGGGCACTATGACAACCGGACTGATGTCGTGCTACAGAACCGGACAAATCACGAACTCGCAACAGGCGGGCCGCCTGGCGTTGCCTGGACAAGGCTGGCCGTCTACCATCCGACTCCCACTTCTAATGATCTTCATTTTTTCGGAGCGCTTCCCCATGAACAACAAGGAACTCTTTGACCGCGGCCTGCAAATTCGCAAGGAAGTGGTTGGTGCCGAATATGTCGAAAAATCGCTGGCAGCGGCTGACGACTTCACGCGACCACTTCAGGATCTGGTCACCGAGTATTGCTGTGGCGCGGTCTGGGGGCGCGAGGAGTTACCGCGCAAGATCCGCAGCATGCTGAACATTGCGATGATCGGTGTGCTCAACCGTCCGCATGAGCTCAAGCTTCACGTGGCGGGGGCGCTTCGTAATGGCGTCACCCGAGAGGAAATCCGCGAGGTGCTGCTTCAGGTTGGCATCTATGCGGGGGTACCGGCCGCTATCGATGGCTTCCGCATCTCGCGCGAGGTGCTTGACGCGACGGACAAGAAGGCCTGATCGGCGGACGACCGAATGAGCGCGCACCGCCCCCATGGGCCGACCCTTGCCGAGCAACTGGGTCGGTTTGCTGCCGACACACCGACGGAATCGTTTCCCTCGCTTACGCTTGAACGTGCAAAGATGGTTGTTGCAAGCACGCTCGCGAGCGCAAGTCGCGGGGTCGATGTCGCATCAACGCGGGCGCTGCTCGCCGCTGAAGTTCAGCTGGGTAGCAGCGGCCTGTGCGGACTGTGGTTTGCAGCGGGGACACTTGCGCCCGACCGCGCAGCCCGCGTGAATGCAGTGGCAAGCGATGCCGCGGCCTCCGACGACAGCGATTTGCGCAGCATCGCCCACATCGGAACGCCCACGACCGCCGCTGGTCTTGCGGTGGCCCAGTGGCGAGCGCGTAGCGGCCGAGAATTTCTGGCGGCTTTGGTGATGGGCTATGAGATCGCCGGTCGGGTCGATGAGGCTCTCACCCCGGGGCGAATGCAGCGCGGTTTTCACGGATCGGTGTCCACAGTCTTCGGTGCAACGGTAACCGCCGGGCGTCTGCTTCGACTGGATGGGCAGAAGATGACGCATGCGCTGTCGCTTGCGGCGTCGTCTGCGTGTGGCATGGCGATCGCTGCTGACACCAGTTGCGCGCGTGAGTATCACGCCGGGCTCGCTGCGATGCTGGGAGTTCAGGCGGCAGTCGCCGCCGAGAGCGGCTTCGAGTCTGAGAGCGCGGTACTCGAATCGCCGCGTGGCTTCTTTGACGCTATGAACGGTCAGGCGGTTGAGCAGGTGGCCGAGGGACTGGGTGCGTCATGGGACATCGTGACCGACATGGCGATCAAGCTCATGCCGGGCGCACATCCTTTTCACGCGATTGCGCAGGCTGCAATCGAACTCGCGGTGGCGCACGATCTCAAGCCTGAGCAGGTTGCCTCTGCCACGATTTCGGCACCCCAGCTCAAGGTCTGGGCGCACCAGGCGGTTCCGCCGCATGACCTGATCAGCGCCGCCCACAGCGTGCCTTATTTTGTGGCGTGTGCCATCGCGGATCGCCGCATTGGCTGGAATCTCTTCTCGCCTGAAAGAATGTTCGATCCGGTTGTAGTGTCAATGATTGGTCGCATCGAATTTGATCTGGATCCGCCTGCACACCCCGATCGCTTCGGTCATCGTCACGGTGGCACCGTAGCCGTCACTACCACCGATGGCAGGCTGCTCACGCACACGTGCAAAGCGCCTCGTGGTTCAGGCACTACTGGAATTGAATGGGCCGATGTGGAGGACAAGTACCGCGCATTGGTGCCCAGGCCCGAATGTTTGGGGGATCGGGTTGAGCAAAGTCTTGCTTTGATCCGCAAGCTCGAGGATCAGGCGTCCGTTGACGCCTTGATCAGGCTGGTTCGGCCAGTGCTCGACTGATCGGCGTGGCAGGAGTGTCGTGTGGCGAATCGATCTGGCCTAGGCACTGACTTAGGAGGTTGAATGCAGGACGAGTCACTAAGCGGTAAAGCCGCTCTCATCACCGGATCGGTCGGCGGCATTGGTCTTGCGACCGCACGGGCACTGGGGGCTCGTGGCTGTGCGGTCATGTCGAACGGTCTCGAACCGCCTGCGGCGGCCGAATCTGCGCTCGACACCCTGCGCGGCCTGGGAGCAGACGCCCGGTATCATCAAGCGGATCTGGCCGATCCGCATGCGGTCGAAGGGCTGGTTGCGCAGGCGCTCGCCGCGTTCGGGAATATGGATATCCTGATCAATAACGCGGTGATCCGACACTTTGCGCCGGTAGACGAGTTTCCTCCTCTGGCATGGGATCGCGCCCTGCCCGTGAACATCAGTGCGCCGTTTCATGCGGTTCGTTTGACGCTGCCCGGAATGCGTCGGCGAGGCTGGGGCCGAATCATCAACATGACCTCGGTCTATGGCGAGCGCGGCACGCCAAATCGGATTGATTATTCGACCACCAAGGCGGCACTGGCCGGTATGACCCGCGCCGTAGCCGCCGAGGTCATGGGGCAGGGCATCACATGCAACGCGGTGAGTCCGGGTTCGGTACTGACGCCCAACATCGAATCGCGACTGCAGCGCCTCATGGCTGAGCGCAACATTGATCGCGAGGCGGCCACGAGCGAGTTTCTGGCTGGTAAGCAGCCGGTCGCGAGGTTTGTGCCGGCTGAGCATATGGCTGAGCTGATTGCCTTTCTCTGTAGCGAGTCAGCAGCCGAGATCAACGGTGCCAACATGTCCGTTGACCACGGGTGGCTTGCCTCATGATGGTCGCCCGTGATGGTTCACTCAGCCGGGCACTCGCCGAGGCGGCGCTCGGGTGGCGCTGGGCTGATCTGCCGCGAGGCGTGTAACGGCAGGCACTCCGGTCGCTGGTTAATTTCTTTGCGTGCGTCCTGGCAGGGTTTCGCGACCCAGCCGTGACAACTGCAGCGCGAGTGTTTGCTCGGATCGGACCAGTGGGGACCTTCACCCGGATCGGTAGCGGCATGACCGCGAGCCTGTTGCATGCTGCCTCGCTCAATGCCATGGCGGCGAATGTCTTCGATTTTGATGACACGCATCTGCCCACCGTCGCTCACCCGACCGCACCGGTTGCTCCAGTTGCGCTTGCGCTCTCGCAGACACGACGCGTGAGTGGCAGCGAATTGTTGGAGGCGATCACCGCGGGCGGCGGCGGAAGCGCTTCGCGCGCGGGGAATCGAATTGGTTGATGCGCCGGTGAGCGGCGGCGCAGCCGGAGCGCTGAAAGCGAGTCTTGCAGTGATCGTGTCGGGTTTCGAGCCAGCGGTTGAGGTGGTGATGCCGATCTTGAGAGTGCTTGGGAAACCCACCATCATCGGAGGTGAGCCGGGCCAGGCACAGCTACTTAAGCTCCTGCATAACATGCTGTCGTCGACCGCACTCGCGGTTACCGCCGAGGCCTACGTGGCCAGGGTCAAGGGTGGGCTTGATCCCAAGTTGATGCTCGATGTGCTCAGCATCAGTAGCGGCCGTAGCGCAGCATCGCAGGAAAAATTCGTCCGTCAGGTTCTGCCTCGGACGTTCGATTTTGGTTTCCCGATTTCAAGTGTCTGCAAGGACATTGGGCTCGCGGTGGATGAGTGCGAGGCGCTGGGTGTACCAATGTGGATCGGCCAGCAGTCGCGTCAGCTCTGGAACTTTGCGTACCGCCAGGGGGGCGGCGGTCGGGACATGACGGAAATCGTCCGGTTCATCGAGGATTGGGCGGGGGCCGAACCGCCCGAGCCGGTAGGCGACTAGGGTTGGCCAGCCGATCTCTGGCGGATCAGTGAGCGCTCGGCAGATAACTTGTTCCCCGCCGCTCGTTGTGGGGGCGGAACGGTGTGATGCGTGCGCTTCTCCCCTCGGTTGAAGCTGCGAGCAGGGGCCCGTGACCCCGCTCAATGGTTGACGTATTGGTTCATGTGACAGTCAGCCCTCAGTACTGTTCAACTGATCTCGCTTCAATCGGCTGCTTGCTGCAGGAGGCTTCGCAATGACCTATGTTGATAAACACCCACTGGCTACCGACTTCCCTGAGCTTCGAGACCGAATCCACGCACTCAAAACCTCTAACGCGCACTTCGCCAAGCTGGTAACCGAATACGAGGCGCTCGAACATCTGAAAATGCGACGCGTACAGCTGAAGGATGAGCATTACGCCATGCTTACTACGCCTTGATGCGGAACGGCGATCATGTCCCCGTTCGCTTTCAGTGCCGGACCCGCTGGTGAATAATACGAGCGGGCGCGGACCTTCGGTCGGCATGTCTACTTCAAGGGGTAGCACCGAGTCAGACGTCTCACTATTGCGAACTGGAGAACCAAATGACCGATTGGCGAGCAAGGCTTGGATTCCTGATCCCCCCGGGTACGCCGACGGTGGAGCGAGAGATGTTTCAGGCGGTGCCCGAAGGCGTGTCGGTGCACTTTAACCGTATGACTGCCAGGGGTGAGGTTGGCACGCTGCAGAATCTGCATCAGCGCGCGGCCAGCCAGCTTGCAAACCTGGACCAAACCGTTGACATGCTGGCGAGTGTGCAACCTCACGTAATGGTGCTCGCACATACCGCTACCAGCTACACCCTTGGGATGACAGGCGATCGCGACCTTTGCGAGCGCATGGAAGCCCGTACCGGAATTCCGTTCATCAGCGCGCTGGGTAGTGCAGCCGCGGCGTTTGAACGGCTGGGCATTCGACGGGTGGCGATCGGAACGCCTTACGACCTTGCGCTCACGCTGCGCAGCAAGGAAGTTCTCGAGCAATATGGGATTGAAGTGGTGAATGCGCAGTGTCTCCCCGACGTGAAATGCATTTTCGATGAGCCGCCGCGGCGGGTTTACGGCCTGATTCGCGAAGTCAATCGAAGCAATGCGGATGCTGTCTTCGTCAGTGGCGTGGGGCTTCCTACACTTTCGGTGCTGGGTGCAGCCGAGGCCGATCTTGGCAAGCCCGTGTTGTCGAGTGCGGGGGCCATGCTTTGGAACGCGTTGGCGACCGCGGGCATCGCCTCACCCATTTCAGGCTGCGGTCGACTGCTTGCAGATCCGGCCTATCGACCATCCTCGGCCTATCGGGCGGTGCGCCCGGCGGCCTGAGGCTATTCGGGTTTGAGGCCGAGGCTTCGGATGACGCCGCCCCAGCGGTGGCGTTCATCGTCGAGAAAGATCTGAAACTCGCGCGCCGACATGGGCGGATAACTATCTACGCCGAGTTTGCGCAGCGCTGCCTGGGTTTCGGTTGCTTGCGCGACCGCGCTGACCTCACGTTCCAGTCGCTGTAGCACCGCCGGAGACACGCCAGCCGGTGCCACCAACCCAAAGAAATTAGCGAAGTTCATTGCGTCATAGCCCAGTTCTTTCAACGCAGGGACATCTGGCAGATTGAAGTACCGTGCATGGGTGGTGACAGCAAAGACCTTGATCTTGCCAGCGGCGCCCATTGTCTGGGCACTGCCGGCTGGCAGCATCTGTAGGTCGGTTTGCCCGCCCATCAGCGACGTCATGGCGGGTGCCTGACCCTGAAACGGCACATGGAGAACATCGATTCCCGCAAGACCTTTGAGTGTTTCCATGGCAATCTGGGATGTGCTTCCGAGGCCCGCCGAGGAGTATGTGAATTTACCAGGCTGAGCCTTGATGCTTGCGATCAGTTCGCGCAGATCTCGTGCCGGGAAGTCGGGGCGCGAGACCAGTGCGAACGGGTTAATCGCAAACGGGGCAATAGCGGCGAAGTCTTTGTTGGGGTCATAGGGAAGGCGAGCGCGAAGATTGGGTGCGATTGCGTGGGTCTCTGCGCTGGCGAGCAGAAGCGTGTAGCCGTCTGCCTGAGCGCGGGCAACCGCTTCAGCCCCGATTGTTCCTGCCGCGCCGGCCCGGTTTTCGACGACGACCGCATTGCCAAACCGTTCGGCGAGGCGTTGCGCCATGATGCGCCCCGCGGAGTCTGTGATACCTCCGGCTGGCCACGGTACGACGATCTTGATCGGGCGCTCCGGGTAGTTCTGTGCCAGCGCGCTGCTACACACTGAGACGCCGAGTGCCAATGACAATGCGGCGCCGAGCGTCCTGGCAAGCGAGGCAGGTGTTATGAGCGAACCAATCCGGCGCAGCAATTTGGGTAAGCGCGATGGTGACATGAGCGACGTCCTTGAGTGTTCGGTTTGGGTGCAGCTTACCTCTGCATCCCCGTCTTGCAAGGTCCGGCGGCCCGAGCGCAGTACCGATTTTTGTGGCGGATGACGCGGGACAGGCCGTTAACCGCCGCGGCGTATGTCCGCATGAGCGATCCGTCGGGTAGGCGGTAATGTCATACGGTCGTCATATTTGCGTCGCAGATTCTGAATGCATGGAGTGTTCAATTCGGCTGCGCTTTGATGGAGCAGGTGTGTCATATCTGGTCCGGTGATGCAGCAGGCTAGTCCTGTCGGGTTTGCTGGCGGTCGCTTCGGCTTGCGGCGGTGGCGGTAGCAGTGGAGGCGGTTTAGTCTCCCAGATGGATACACGTGGAGGGCCGACGCCCGCAGCCGGGTCTGCGATCCTCGCGCCGCCGCGGTTGAGTTTTACAGACACGGGACTTAGCGTGAATGACGGGGTCACTCGAACTGGGCTCTGGGATGTATCGAGCTCCGAAGGCCTGGGGTGGGAATATTCTCTCGACCTTGGCAAGAGCTGGTCCCGGGGTAGGAGGAACTCATTTGAAGTGATGGGGGATGGCCAGAAGACGATCTGGGTCCGAGCCCGGGATGACCTGGGCAACACGTCTGAAATCGTGGTCGCCAACTGCATGCTCGACACCATGGCCCCCTCGGCAGTTGCTGCGGTGAGCGCCGGCAGTCAATGGTTGCCGCAACTCTCCATTCAGGGTCTGGAGCCCAATGCGCGCTGGGAGCTTTCAATCGATCAGGGGGGGCTCCTGGATAAGCGGTGGCGGCGATAGCCTGGCGGTCTCCGGCAATTCCCTTCCTTTCCTCGTGCTACGGCAGACCGATCTCGCGGGTAATCCCTCTGCGCCGGTAACGGTCAACTTGGGTGGTCCAGGGATGGGGTGGATCGAGGCCTCTGGCAGCTCGCTGTTGCCTACGCTGATCGGGTCGCTGAAGCAGTGGGTGTTACTTCACGGAGAGGTCGTGGCGGGCGATGCAGACTACTTCAGTATCGAAATTCCATCGGGCTTCCGGCTCAGGTCGGCAGCATTCGTCGGTTACGACTCCATCGACAAAATCGCCTTCTTCGCTATCCAGAACAAGGCCATTTTTGACGCAGGATTCGATACGGGGAAGATGCTCGCCTTCGGTCACTTTGGTCCGGCAGATCTCGGAAAAAATGTGGTGGCAAATGTAGCGGCCACCGGGCTGGGGCCGGGCCCGCTCACCTTCTGGATCCAGCAAACCGGACAGCTCGCCACCCGTTACGCGTTGCTGCTGTCGATCGAACCGGGTTCCTGAACGTCGCGGCGCCCGCTCCGGTCGTGCTCGGGGTGGCGGACGCCCCAAGGAAAGTGGGTATCAGCGCTTACGGTTGCTGCTTTCTCTCAGCATTTGCTCAAGTGGCGGAATAATCTGCCGACGGTTCAGCGCGACCTCTTCTTCCGCCTGAATTGCAGAGCCGTAGTAAAGCTCGACCACCTGCCGGCGGGCGTAGTCGCGGATCGCTTCGGTGCCGAGGGCGTGACGGACCGCACATCAATTTTCTGAACGACGCCGTCAGGTGTTCCCTTTGGCACCGCGAACACGTGATAGTTGGGCGCCATCTTCGGATCAAATCCTAGTTCGGTCAGCGTGGGCACCTCGGGCAAAGCTGGATTTCGTGCAAGACTGTCGACCGCTAAGATCGACAATTTCCTGCTCCGACTGTGGGCTTGCACGCTCGAAATTGAAAGCGGATACCCGGTGTCGACATGTCCGCCGAGTATCGCCAGCACCGCATCGCCGGCGCCCTTGAAGGGCACCTCCACGACTTTCATGGCGTTACGATCAAACATCGCACGAGCCAGGAGATGCAGCGGATGCCCTTCGCCCGTCGTTTGGCCAAAGGTCACCTGGTCGGGGTTGGCGCGCACATATCCGACGAACTGGCTCATATCCTTCCAGGGCACGCCGGCGCGGGACACAAACGCCGACGGCAGGTAGAACACGCGCACCGCGAGTCGCAGGTCAGCAGAGGTGTAGTTCGCTTTACGAAGCGCCTCAAACACTTCGGGCATCAAGTGGGTGGATTGCAGGTCGCCAATCACGTAGCCATCGGGCTTGGCGCGCGCCACGAACTCGCCGGCGATCAGTCCGCCGGCCCCTGGCCGGCTCTCAACCAGGACGGGTTGACTCCAGGGGTTCTGCATTTCACGAGCAAGCGCGCGTAGAAAATTGTCAGCGCCGCCGCCTGCTGCCAACGGATTGATGATCGTGACAGGGCGGGAGGGGTAAGCAGGTTCAGCGCTAACGCCAGAGGAGAGCGGTAGCGCTGCAGCACAGATGGCAAGAGTGAGTGCTCGTACGCGGGCCGCGACCTGGATGAAAATAAAGCGGTGCATGGCGTTCCCTCCTGAAAAGCGACTGACAGGTGGTTTCCGCGATAGGACCGTATTGGGGCTGCGCTGTCCAGCGGGAGCGCGATCTGCCAGAACCCGCACCTGGCAATGTATGGGATGGCGGGCGCCGAAGAGACGGGACCCCCACCGGCTGCGTTGCCTGGCTCGACTTTTCCCAACCTTGGGTACTCCCTGCGAGCCAAACCAGCAGAGCAGGTGATTCGTAAGTGGTTCACTCGCTAGGGGTTTCTCAGCTTTTTGCTAAGCCGATTGACTGTCGGCAGGGTGATGGTTAGATTGAACAGCGCTATTTCACCCACTTGAGGGACTTGCTGTGAAACGTCAAACCTTGCTGGCTTTGGTTGCATGGGCCTGTCTGGTCCCTTGGAGCTGGGCCGGTGCGCAAACCGCCAACTGGCCTTCGAAACCCATCACCTTGATCGTGCCGTTCCCACCGGGCGGCGTCACCGACCTGGTGGCGCGTGAGTTGGCCAGACACCTGACTGAGGGGTTGGGCCAAACCGTTGTGGTGGAGAATCGTGCTGGGGCCGGGGGTAACATCGGCACCGCTATGTTGGCTAAGGCCAGCCCCGACGGCCACACCCTGGGTGTGATGACTGTCAGCGCCATCTCGATTGCGCCGCACATCCACAAGTCGCTGAACTTCAACCCCAGCCGCGACTTCACTCCCATCACCAATATCGTCAACACGCCGGGCGCCATTCTGGCGGGGCTGAAGACCCCCTACAACACCTTGCCCGAGATGATCGCGGCCGCCAAAGCGCAGCCCAACAAAATCACCTATGCCAGCGTGGGGCAGGGGTCGCTCCCCCATCTTATTGCCGAGAAACTGGCCGCCGATGCCGGCATCAAGATGACCCACGTGCCCTACAAGGGGGCCGCGCCCGCGATGCAAGACCTGCTGGCCAACATTGTTGATTTATCTTTCGAAAGTGCTCTCACCAACACTGTCGCCAACTTCCAGGCGGGTAGGCTTAAGGTGTTGGCCACCACCGGCGCGGTGCGTGTACCCATTTTGGCAAATGTCCCCACTGTGGCCGAATCGGGCTACCCGGGCTTTGTAGCCCAAGGCTGGTTCGGTTTCTTGGGGCCAGCGGGTTTGCCTGCGCCCATCGTCAAACGACTCAACGACCTTGCCACGCAAATGCTGCGGGACAAGGCCATGATCGAGCGCTTTGAGAAACTGGGCATCCAGCCCGACCCGTCAAGTCCTGAGCAGTTCGCCCGTTTCCTGCAAGAGCAAGACCACATCTGGGCGACCCTTGCCAAGGGCTTGAACCTTCAACTCGAGTAAATCCCATGGATCCGCTAACCGGGCCTGCTCGACGAGGCCTTCAATGTCGGCGCGAAAATCTCCGATGACGGCGAGCTTCATCTACGTATGGCGGACGATCTCGCTGTCTCAGTCGCGACCAGCCCCGATCGGCAGGATCTTGTGTTTTACTCGGTATTGGCAGACCTCACGCGTGGCCGTACCGTCGCCACCCTGATGACCGCCCTCTCGCCGAACCTGCATCAGGAAGCGACGCGGGGTGGTGCACTCGCTCTTGATCCCGGCTCCCAGACCTTGGTGTTCTCTTTGCGGATGCCCGTCGGATCGACTCCGGTGACAGATTGGATGATCGCGCTGGAAAATTTCTGCGAGACGGCCGAGGGCGTGCGTTCGAGCCTCGAGGATGCGATCGGCGAGTTCAGCGACGCTGAACTGCGGGAAATGGATCAGCGCGCAGCCGCTGAGCCTGGTCTCTCCGAGTCCGGGGACGCTTGCCGCCTTCAAGCCCGCTGCTTTGTCCTCCCCCAATCTCATCAAAGGCTAACTGTGCCCAGTCAGCTCGACAACACGCTCGCATCGAATGTTGCCACTGGCCTGTTTCTACCCAGGCCCGACCAGGCAATTGGACACGGAGTGAAATATCTCCTGCAGCAACTCAAGGCGACAGCGGCTGATGCGCTCGCCCATCTAGGGCGCCGTTCGCCGGCGCCTGACCTTTCTCCGCGAGCTATTCAGCAACCCGGGAATGCTGTACCGATGACGGCCGTATCGGGCAATTCCAGCAGCCGCGGGCGGATGGAAACGCTGACCTGCGGCGAGACGGGGCGGACGCATCCCGTACTGCCGGGTGACCTGCGCCGGCGACGCCACCCGTTGCCATCAGGCATTCCGGTGCCGCTGTGCGTTGAATTCTGCAGGCTGGCGCATGTCTGCTGCCCTTCAGCTGCGGGCATCCAGATGTCACCCAGCACGGCATGCGCACTGATCGCCTAAGTCGCGTTTTAATCAAGGCCCAATTTAATTCGGCGCGCCACTTCACCCCATTTACGTGAATCGGATGCGGCGACCGCGGCGGCCTGCTCGGGGCTCGACCCCACCAAAACTTGATCGGAGGCTACCAGGCGCGTCTTTACCTCCGGTATGTTCAGGGACTGGAGCAGCGCCTCGCGCATGCGGGTGACGATATCGTCCGGCGTAGCGCGCGGCGCCTGCAGGAAGAGCGCAAAATCGGCCGCGTAGCCGGGTACGCCGGCCTCACTCATGGTCGGCACTTCGGGAAGCGTTGGAGAGCGTGACTTGCCTGAAACGGCAAGTGGAACCAGGCGTCCAGCACGTATGTGCGGTAGCACCGTGGGGCCGGCAAGCAGCCCGCAGGGCACCTGGTTGGCCACCACATCGAAGGTGGCCGGCGCCGGACCTTTGTAGGGCACGTGCGCCATGCTGAAGCCTGCCATATGGATCAGCAGCTCCATGGACAGATGGCCAGGTACGCCGGCACCGCCCGATGCGTAGGACAGTTTGTCGCTGCGCGCCCGGGCTATAAGCTCAGCCACTGTTTTGACGCCGAGCGCCGGGTTACAAACAAGCGTCTGGCTGAACTGCGTCGTGATCATGACTGGTCGCAGGTCTTCTACCCGGAAGCCCAAGCTTTTATAGACATGCGGATTGACCGTAACGATGGTGTCGGTTCCGAACATCCAGGTGTAGCCGTCAGGCGCCGCACGGGCAACCTCCGCAGCGCCGATGTTGCCGCCTGCGCCAGCCTTGTTTTCAATCACGATGGGCTGCCTGAGCAACGCCTGCATGCTGTCGGCCGCAGCCCGCAGGACAATATCGCTGGGGCCGCCGGGCGGATGCGGCACCACAATGCGAATCGGCTTACTCGGCCAGGCCGGCTGTGCTCGGCTGACGCAGGGTGCAAGGGCAAGGATTGCAGCAATCGCGATCAGCGCGGCCTTACCGGATTTAGGGAGCTTGCACACGGGATGTCTCCTTAGCGTAACTGTTTCGGAGCTTTGACGACGGGCACTCTGGCTGATGCCCGAAAAGATCGCACAACCTGGAGGTCCTAAGCCGACTCACCTCGGAGGGGCGTACAGCGGAGCCTACAGTTTGATGGCGCGAGGTCGCATCGAGAAAATCATAGGCCAGTAAATTCAAACCCGTCGTATCCGCGCTCGACCACCTGCTCACAAAGCTTTCGGTAATGGGGCAGACCGCCCGCATAGGGCATGAAAACGCGTGGTTTCCCCGGTATGTTTGCGCCAAGGTACCAGGAGTGATGCGCCCTGGGGAGCAGCGTGGCATTCGCCGCCGCCTGAACCTGCATGAGCCAAGCGTCTGCCGCCGACTCGATCGGCTCGATCTTCGACAGCCCGCGCTTTCGCATGTGGGCGATGCATTCGGTGATCCATTCAACATGCTGCTCGATTGCGACTGGCATATTGGTAAGCACCGAGGGGCTGCCTGGACCGGTAATCATGAACAGATTTGGGAAGCCGGGTACCTGAAGGCCAAGGTAATTACGCGGTCCTTCGCGCCAGGCGTGAGCCAGGCGAACCCCGTTTCGCCCTTCGATACCGATTCGAAGCAACGGGCCCGTGAGGGCGTCGAACCCCGTTGCAAAAACGATGATGTCCAGCTCGAACAATGCGTCTCGGGTTTTGATACCCGTGGGTACGATTGCTTCGATGGGATCGGCGCGCAGATTCACCAGCGAGACATTGACGCGGTTGAAAGTTTCGAAGTAGTGGGTATCAATCGGCGGGCGCTTCGCCGCAAAGGGGTGGTCGATATCCGACAGGATTGCGGCCTTCACCGGGTCGCGGACGATCTGGCAGATCTTCGACTTGATGAACTCGGCGGCCGTGTCATTGGCTGCCTGGTCGGACAGCAGATCGCGGAAGGAGGCACGAAACTGAAGCCCGCCTGTTCGCCAGGCCTCTTCGTAGATTGCCTCGCGTTCATCTGCGCTTACATCAAACGCCGACCGATCGTGGAACCGAAACGCATGTGCGTTCGGGGTTGAGTGCATGACCTGCCGTATCTCGTCTGAATGCTCGCGCACGTATTGCTTGAACTCTGCCGAGAGTGGACCGTTGTTTGCCGGCATGCTGTAGTTGGCGGTGCGCTGGAACACGGTAAGGTGAGCCGCGGTCTTGGCGATTTCCGGCGCGCACTGAATACCGGTGGAGCCTGTTCCGATCATGCCGACGCGCTTGCCGCGAAAGTCGACGCCCTCGTGCGGCCACTGACCTGTATGGACCCAGTGCCCTGAGAAGTTCGCGAGTCCAGGGATGTCGGGCACATTTGCTGCCGACAGGCACCCCACTGCGGTGATCAGAAACTGCGCCGTATAACCCGGACCCCCGTCGGTATCGATGACCCAGACATTGTCATGGGCGTCGTAGCGAGCTGTCCGCACCTTCGTATTCAGGCGAATATCAGGGCGCAGGCGGTAGCGGTCGGCGACGTGATTGAGATAACTGCGGATTTCCTCATGACCGGGGTAACGCTCGGTCCATTCCCAATCTTTAACAAGCGCATCGTCAAAGTAGTAACAGTAGGAGTGACTCTCGGAGTCGCATCGCGCGCCCGGGTAC
>SYIM01000226.1 GCA_005798775.1 Burkholderiales bacterium | reverse complement strand
TCGTTCGCGCACCGCAGGTCGTAGCCGTAGCTCGATGTGCCGTACGAGACGATGCGCTTGCCATTGACCTCTCGCACCTGCCCCGGCTCAAATGGCTGGATCATGCCCTGCGCGGCCATGCGGCGAATCCACAGATCGGATTTGATTGTCATTGGGAGCTCCGAAGAAAGGGCGGCCGGCCCAGGATGCAATCCAGGACGCTCGGCAAGACCGCGCATTGTAGAGGCCTCAGCCACCGCCGCGCTGGGTATGCCGATCAAACCGCTCGATCCAGGCCCGCGCAGCCGCAGCGGATGCCGGCGAATAACCAAATTCAAGCTCCAGTTGCTGGATGCGGAGTAGCGCAATCTGGCGGGGTTCGAGCACACGCCAGCGAAGGGTGAGCGTGACCGCATCGGCCTCGACGGTCGCGGCGCCCACAACCCCAGGGCGTACAACTGGTGGGGCGCCCGGCGCGACCATCGCCGGATCGCATCCGCAGAGTTCCCCCAACCAGCGCTTGAGGTCGGCTGGCGTGCAAGCCATGATTCTTCGATCACCAAAACCAGGCATCAGTGCGGGATCCAGATTGCGCGGCACCGCCGCCGGGCGCGCCAGGGCCGTAATGCGGCACGCCGAGCGTACCGGGGCAGCAGGTGTCAGCCGCCTGCGATGGGGGGCCAGATGGCAAGCGCCTCACCCTCGACGAGTACGCGCGAGGCGCGCTCACCCGGCTCGACATAACGGCCATCGATCAGCACCAGATGAACCAGCTTCGCGGGCAAGGAAAACCGGTCGATCACCTGCTGCACGGTCGTGCCCTCGGGCACCTCGAAGCTCACAATGTTGCCCTCTCGCGCGTTGCCGTCTACCTGCGCGGGCAGGTGGTCGGCCAGCATGGCGAACAGCTTGAACGTGATGCGCATGCGAGCACCGCCCCTGACGGCGGGTCAGGCGCGCGCCGAGCCGCGCGCGCTGCCCTGCCACTGGCCCTGTGCCTGAGCGGTGGCGAGGTAGGCCTCCATCAGACGGTTGGGATCACGCATGAGCTCTTCCTTCCAGGCGCCCAGCTTGACCCGCCCTTCCACCAGGTTACGGAGTACGCCTACATGCTCGGTCATTCCCAGGCTGTTACAGCCCACCATGACGTCATCCTTGAATTCAAGCCGCAAATGGCGAAAGCGCGCTTCATCGGTAACTTCAACGTGATCACCGCCCGGCACGCCCTGCCACTGACCGAAGGAGGTGGAGACGAGGCCCAGCGTGTCGAGGACATTGATCTGCGTGACGCCACGAGACGCAATCCGCCGGCCCGCCATGTTGAGAGCCGCCACGTAGGCCTGATCGACTGCGTTGGGCTGGATCGCCGACACGATGGTGGTGTCACTCGCAACGTCGAACGCCTCGGCGCAATCACCCGCCGCATACACGCCCTCGACCGAGGTCTGCTGATGCTCGTCGGTGAGCACGCCCTGAAGACAACGGATGGGCGTATTCGACAGCAATCCGATGTTGGGTCGTACACCGGTAGCCTGAATCACCAGATCGAACTCTTCCGAGGTGCCGCCCGAGAACCGCGCACGTAGCGGCGACGCGGGCTCGAGCGCCTCGACCCGCGTGCCGGTCAGTACACGCACACCCTTTTGTTCACACCAGTTTTTGATCAGGCCGCCCGCCACCGGACCCATCATGCGCGGCACCATGCGATCACCCATTTCCACCACGGTGAGCTTCACGCCACGCTGGGCAAGCGCCTCGAGAATGATGCAGCCGATGAAGCCCGCGCCCATCTGCAGCGCGCGCGCGCCTGGCTTGGTGAGTTGCAGGATGTTGCGCGCATCATTCATGGTCCAGCAGGTTTGAACGAACGGCGAATCGAGCCCGGAAATGGGGGGCTTCACCGGCACCGAACCGGTTGCGATCAGGCAGCGATCATAGTCAAACTGCTGGCCGTCAGAGAGCGATACGCGGCGGGCGGCAGTATCAATGGCGGTAACTCGGCCCTGCGCCTGGGTGATACAGAGCAGGTCGAAGTGATCAGCGCTTTTACGCAGATAGGTGCCTGACTCGTCGATGTTCCCCACCAGCAGGTAGGGGATGGCCATGCGTGAGTAAGGCGGCACCGGCTCGTCACCGATCAATACAATGGTATCGCTGGGGCGATGCTTGCGAAGGGTTTCCGCGGCCACGACGCCGGCCGGGCCATTTCCAATGATCACGTGTTTCATTGCGGTGCTCCGTCAATCAAAGGGCTTGAACCACAGGGCTGGATCAGAGGGCGGGAATGAATCGGGCGACCCGCAGGTCGCCCGATCGGCTACACGTTGAGCGCGGGCCCGATGCAGCCGGGCGTCGCACCCACAAACCGGCCTACAGGCCGAGCCGCGAACGGGTCTCGGCAGTCAGCCGGCCTTCTGTATCCCAGCCGCGAATCATGTAGTACTCGGGCAGCATCTTGTCGATGCCGCTCACCAGTCCCTTGGCGGGGCCCACCTTGGCGGGCTCGGACTTGAGCCGCTGCGGCAGGTCATCATCCTTGCGGGTGAAGCCTGCGCGGTTATTGAAGTCACGCTCCAGGTTCCAGATGCGCTCACCCACCACGTTGAGATTTTCCAGCGTGAAGGCATCGTCACAGGCTGCCTGCAGCTGCGGTGCGAGGTCGGCGAGCGTCCACGCAAACGTAGTGAACACGCAGGTACCCGATGAATCGAACACCGCAGTAGCGTCCTGAAACGCCTTCACCAGTTCGGGCTTGCCTTCGGTGGCGAGAGGGTCGGTCTTGACTGGAATGCCGAGGATCTCGGAGGCGACGGTGTAGGAGCGCAGGTGGCAGGCGCCGCGATTCGAGGTGGCGTAGGTGAGGCCCATGCCCTGGATCCCCCGCGAATCATAGGCGGGGAACTCCTGGCCCTTGACCGACATGGACAGATCCGGCCGGCCGTATTTGGCGGTGAGGCGCTTGGAGCCTTGCCCCAGTTCCTTGCCGAAGCCCTCGCCGCGAGCGGTCATTTCGGCGGCCCGGCAGAGTGCCTCGGCCGAACCGAACTTGAGATCGATCCCGGTCTGCTCCTGGGTGATGAGGCCCAGATCATAGAGCTCCATCGCCGCGCCGAGCGTGGCGCCGAAGGAAATCGGGTCCATGCCGTCTTCGTTGCAGAGCAGGTTCGCGTACTGCAGGGCCTCGAGATCGTCGACACCCGGTGCCGCACCCAGCGCCCAGGCGGCTTCGTATTCGAGGCCGCCCGACGCTCCCCAATATTCAGGCTTGTTCACCACCGAGAAATGCTTTTCGTCGATCTTTGAGATACGACCACAGGCGATGGTGCAGCCAAAACACGCCTGGTTGGTGACCAGATGCGACTTGCCGTCGGAGCGCTTGGCAAGCATCGCTTCGGCAGAGATCTTGCTCGCACCTTCGAACTGCACATCGCGGTGATTGCGCGCGGGCAACGACCCGGTTTCATTGATGACATTCATCAACACCTGCGTGCCATAGGTGGGCAGCCCCTGACCAGTGACCGGATGGTCACGCAGGATTTTTTTCTTCTCGGCCGTGACCTTCATAAAGGCTTTTGCATCGCGGATGTTGCCCACACCCTTGGTGCCGCGCACAGCGATGGCCTTGAGGTTCTTGGAACCCGCCACTGCGCCCACGCCCGAGCGGCCCGCCGCGCGATGAAGATCGTTGACCACCGCGGCAAACAGCACCAGGTTCTCGCCCGCCCGCCCGATCGAGGACACGCGGGTCAGTGGATCCTGGAGCTCTTTCTTGAGTGTTTCCTCAGTGTGCCAGACTGTTTTACCCCAAAGGTGTGCGGCGTCGCGCAGCTCGGCCGTGTCGTCGACGATGGAGAGATACACCGGCTTGGCGGATTTACCCTCGACGATGACCATGTCCCAACCAGCCATCTTAAGCTCTGCGCCCCAGTAGCCACCCGAATTGGAGCAGGCGATGGCGCCCGTAAGAGGCCCCTTGGTGATGACCGAATAGCGGCCACCGGTGGAGGCCATGGTACCGGTGAGCGGGCCAGTGGCCCAGATCAGCTTGTTGTCAGGCGAAAGCGGGCCGACCTTCGGGTCGACCTCGTCAACGAAATATTTCGTGGCCAGGCCTCGCTGGCCAAGATAGTCGCGGGCCCAGTCCATGCGCAGCGGCTCGCTGGTGCACGTACCCTGGGTGAGATTGACTCGCAGAATTTTTCCAGCCCATGACATGGTCGTGCACTCCTTATGCGGCGGTCTGGTTGCCGAGCTTGTCAGCCCACTGTTTCATGCGATCGAGGCCTGTCCAGCTGGCGTCGACGTAGGTGATGGCGCCGGTGGGGCAGGCCTCCGCACACGCGGGCTCACCACCGCATAGATCACACTTCTGGACCTTGCCGGTGTCCTGCACGTAGTTGACCGTGCCGAAGGGGCAGGCAATGGTGCAAACCTTGCAGCCCACACAGACATCTTCCAGGACCACCTTGGCGCCGGTCGCAGCGTCGATCTTGATGGCTTCAACCGGGCAGGCGTGGAGGCACCACGCTTCGTCGCACTGGGTGCAGGTGTAGGGCACCTTGCGGCCGGTGTGATGGAAATCAAATACCTTAATGCGCGACTTCGATGTATTGAAGGTGCCGTAATTTTCAAAGCTGCAGGCCATTTCGCACTGCAGGCAGCCGGTGCACTTGTCCGGATTGATGTGCAGCGATTTCTGCATCCGTGTCTCCGTCCGATAAAAGGGTGCCCGCTGGGAATTAGCGGGTCTGGGTAATCCCGACCGTTCGGGCTTGTCAGGATCATACCGGCTCTGCACCGCCTTGCCTACCTGGGTCGGGGGGCTTCCGGCCGATCACCGCTCAGCTACACTCGCCACTCCGATCGGCCTGATCGCTCCGGCCGAGATTCGGTCCCCACTCTTTCAGGCGCCCTGCCGTGAACCAGCCCGCTTCCGCAGCGTCCGCTCCGGACACCCCGATCGACTCGATTGATTCGCTGATGGCCGGTTTCGCTCGCCACGACTACATCTGCGACCGCAGGCTGGCCACCGTTGCGTTTCTGTCGCTGCGCATGAAACGCCCGCTCCTGCTGGAGGGCGAAGCCGGCGTCGGTAAGACCGAACTCGCCAAAACCCTGTCGGCCATGCTGCAGGCCCCGTTCATCCGTCTGCAATGCTACGAGGGTCTTGATATCGCGCAAGCCGCGTACGAATGGAATGTCTCGCGGCAGCTGCTTGAAATCCGGCTTGCCGAGGCATCGGGCCCGATCGACGCGCCGCGGATCGCGCGCGATCTCTACCGGCGCGAGATGCTGATCGAGCGGCCGCTCCTGAAGGCCCTGCTGTCGCCGGTACCAGCCGTCCTGCTGATCGACGAACTTGACCGTGCCGACGAACCTTTTGAAGCGTTTCTTCTTGAAATGCTGGGCGAAAACCAGATCACCATCCCAGAGCTGGGAAGCCTGCAGGCGCTGCATCCACCGCACGTGGTGATCACCTCCAACCGCACGCGCGAACTGCGTGATGCGCTCAAGCGTCGCTGCCTCTACCATTGGCTCGACTATCCCGATACCGAGCGTGAGTTCGAGATCGTAAGACGCCGTGCCCCGGAAGCCGCCGCCTCGCTCAGTCGTCAGGCGGTCGAGTTTGTGCAACGCGTGCGCACGATGGCGCTCTTCAAGCCCCCCGGCGTGGCCGAGACCATCGACTGGATGCGTGCACTCCAGGCCCTTGATACGGTGGCGCTCGATCGCGAGCGGGTGGACGCCACGCTCGGCGTGCTCCTCAAGCACCAGGAAGACATCGACCGGGTGAGCGCGGACGCGCCGCTGTCTGCGCCGCCTCCCACCTGATCCCCGCGCCTGCAATGCCCTCGACCACGCCCACCGCGTCAGGTGAACTGGTCCGTAACCTGATGATCTTTGTGCGACTGCTGCGCGAGGCGGGCCTGCGCGTGGGGCCTGAACGGGCGCTGGTCGCCACTGAGGCGCTGGCGGTCATCGGTATCGAACAGCGCGAAGATGTTCGCAGCGCGCTGGCCGGCGCGCTGGTCGATGCCCCCGAGCATCGGCCGGTATTCGATGCGCTCTTCGACGCCATTTTTCAGCCTGGCCTCATGGAGCAGGCGCTACTGGGACGCGCGGGCGAAGCCGTTCCCGGTGCCGCCAGCCGCTCGGCACCTCACATGCCTGCGGGCAGCGATCCTGAGGGCGACGCGTCTTCGCTCAGGTTTGCGGCGAACCAACGCGTGGCGCGTGCGCTCGCGAGCCTGCGCGCTGCGCGCGCGGCGGCGGCCGTCACACCGACCGAGGCCCGGGAACGCTCAGGCGGTTATTCCCGTGACGAGCAGTTGCGCGCCACCGATTTCCGCGCCATGACCGTCGAGGAATTCAATGAGGCAGCCGAGCGGGCCACCTTGCTCGCCCGTAACCTGCCCGAGGAGCGTACGCGCCGATCGCGCCCGGCGCGACGCGGAGCGCCCGACCTGCGCGCAAGCCTGCGGCGCGCAGCGCGCTCGCCGCTCGCCATCGAACTGCTACGGCGCGAACCGCGGTGGCGGGCACAGACGCTCGTGCTGCTGCTCGATGTCTCGGGCTCGATGCAGCGCTATGCTCGCCTGATGCTGCACTGGGCCCATGCGCTCACCTTCGCTGACCCACGCACCGAAACCCTCGCGCTCGGAACCCGGCTCACGCGAATCAGCCGCAGGTTGCGCCATCATGACCCCGATGCCGCGGTGCAAAGTACGCTTGCCGACATCATCGACTGGGGTGGTGGCACCCGGCTGGGCAGTTGCCTTGCGTCATTCAACATGCTCTGGGCGCGGCGGCTGCTGGGCTCGCGCACCACCGTGCTGTTGCTCACCGACGGGCTGGACCGCGAGGACAGCACGCTGCTCGCGGCAGAGGCTGCGCGCTTGCGCCGTCACGCGCGTCGCGTCATCTGGCTCAACCCGCTTCTGCGCTTTGAGGGTTTCGAGCCCCGCGCAGCGGGCGTTCGCGCGTTGCTTCCTTCCGTGGATGCGATGCTGCCCGTCCATAACCTCAAGAGTCTCGAACGCCTGCCTGGCGCGCTCGCCGCTCCGGCTGGTCTTCAGCTACGAAGACCGAACAGTATCGCGCCATCATCGGCGCAGTAGCGCCTGACCTCCACGCCGTACGCCGCAGACAGCGTGACGGCCTGAAGAAGATGCGAAGCAGGCCCCCACTTGATCAAGCGTTCCGGCTCCCACAGCAAGACCTGATCGGCGATCGCAAGGGCATGGTTGGGATCGTGGGTACTCAACACCACTGCGCGCTCGCCTTCCAGCAGCTTTCGAACCGTAGCCAGAATCGACGCCTGACGCGCCAGATCCAGGCTGGCCGCGGGCTCATCGAGAATCAGCGCTTGCGCGTCCTGGGCAAGCGCGCGGGCAATCTGGGCCAGCTGGCGCTCACCGTCGGAGAGCTGAGCGAGCGCGCGATTCCGAAGCTGCTCGAGCCCGAGCAAGGCAAGCGCTTCGGCCACGCGTTCATGATCAGCGGCGGTTGCGCGGGCCCATACGCTGCGCGCTGCCACCCGGCCCAGGAGCGTCAGATGCTCCACGGTAAAGGCGCTCTCATCAACCGGCCGCGGCGCGGCGAAAGCCATCATCGACGCCCGCTCGCGGTCGGTCATCCCGGTAAGCACCCGTCCGTCCCAGCGGATGCTGCCGCCAAGCGCCGGGAGCGCGCCCATCAGTGTTCGCATCAGACTGGTCTTGCCCGCGCCATTGGGCCCCAGCAACACAAGGCAACGACCGCGTTCCAGCGTAAACGAGAGCGGCTCGGCAAGCGCCTGACCGGCTGGGCCGAAACTCAACGACTCCACCTGAAGGAGCGGCGCGGCCGACTTGGGCGACCCGCACTGCGAAAGCGCCTGGGCGGATACCGATTCAGACTGTGCCTTGCTCATCATCGATTCCCCCGGCGCATGAGCAGAAACAACGCAGGCGCCCCCAGAAGTGCCGCCAGTACCCCGGGCGGCAGTTCGGCCTCGCCCAGGGCCCGGCAGACGGTATCGATCATGAGCATGAACACCGCGCCCAGGAGTGCGCTGGCTGCAAGCCAGCGCGAAAATGCCGCCCCCACCAGCATCCGGGCCAGATGCGGAACGATCAGTCCCACCCAGCCAATCACCCCGGCAACGGCGACTGCTGCCGACGTTGCGAGCGCCGCCAGCACGACCACCCACCGCCGTGTACGGTGCGGCGCCACCCCCATGGCATGCGCCTCATCGTCACCCAGGGCAAGGGCATCGATCCGCCAGCGAAGGAGCGCGAGCGCAGCCAGAGCCAGCGCGAGCGCCCCGGTAAGCCCGCCGAGTGCCACCGGGTCGACTGCGCTGAAACTGCCCATCATCCAAAAGCTGATTGCGGGGAGCGACGATCGCGGATCAGCCACTGCAATGAGGGCGGTGAGGAGTGCCCCCGCGAGGCTCGAGACTGCCACCCCAGTGAGAATCAGCCCGAGCAGCCGGTCGCGCGCGGGAAGGAGCGGCCCGAGCGCAAGCACCAGCGCAATGGCCATCAACCCACCCCCGAACGCGGAGAGCTGAAGCGCCACCACCCCAGCCCCCGCAACAATGGCCAGCGCCGCCCCCAGCGCGGCCCCGGCCGACACCCCCAGCAATTCAGGTGCGGCAAGCGGGTTACGGAAGACACGCTGCAAACAGGCGCCCGATACGGCGAGCGCTGCCCCCACCAAAAGTGCGGCGACCACGCGCGGCAGGCGCAACTGCCAGAACACCAGCTCAAGCTGGGCATCGCGCCCATGAACGGGTCCACCCAGCGCGGCGCCGAGCAGAGCAAACACGTCGCCGAGATGAAGCGGATAGCGTCCGACACCTAGCGAACCCAGGCAGAGGAGCGCGAGAGCCAGGATCAGCAGGGGCATAGCCGCCGCGCGGCCGCGCGCGCGGGGAACGGGAGGAAGCGGATCGGGTGCGGTCATCTAGGCGACGATAGCATCGGTTTATCATCACCGCATGGACACTTCAGACGGCTCCCTGCTCTCAATACGACTGCGCTTTAGCGATGACGCGCGACTCGGCCCTGGCAAGGTCGCGCTCCTGGAGGCAGTCGGTCGCACCGGGACCGTCGCGGCTGCGGGTCAATCGCTCGGCATGTCGGAGCGGCGCGCAACCCTCCTGATCGAGTCGCTCACCGCCTTCTTTGGCGAACCGGTGGTGCTGATCGAACCCGGGTTCGGGCGTGCGCAGGTCAGCGCGCTGGGGGAGGAACTGGTCCGTGCATTCCGGGCGGTGGAGGCCGATGCAAGGCGGTCGTTCGACACGCAGTTTGCAGCCGTGCGGGCGAAGATGTCGAAGGCGGACTGACCCGTCAGCGAGAGGGCGAAGATGTCGGAGGACCGCTGACCCGTCAACGCGCAAGCGAGCGTTCATCGAGCGCAGTCGCCTTCACCATCGCAAAGATCCGATCCCCGATGTCGATTGCCAGTTCATCGACCGCCTTCCGCGTAATCAGTGCCACGATCCGTTCATCACCCGGCAGCCGGATGTCGATCCGGGCGATGGGTCCAGGATCACGCTCGATGGCTTCGATCGCCCCTGACAACACGGTGCGAAAGCTGACGTCGCGCGGCCGCTGCACGGCGAGCGCCACGTCGGTCGCGCGGATCACGAAACGGTGCGGCTCGCCTGGGCGACCGATCCGGCCGGGCAACGCAATGACGCCCGCCGGATGATCGAACATCGTGAGCCCGTAGGCTTCATCATAGTCACGTACCCGCGCTTCGATTACCGACACCGCAGCGAAGCCGCCCGAGCCTCGCGCCCAGGCGGGTGCAAGCACTTCGCCGGGCGGGCCGATCGCCTGTATTCGGCCCGCATCAATCACCGCCACCTTGTCGGCCAGGCGAGCCACTTCATCCGCAGCATGGGAGACATACACGATCGGCATGCCTGCCTGCTCGCGAAGCCGCAGGATGTAAGGAAGAATTTCGAGCTTGCGCTCGGCATCGAGCGAGGCGAGCGGCTCGTCAAACAGCAGCAGCCGCGGCGCGCTGAGAAGCGCGCGGCCGATTGCAACCCGCTGCCGCTCTCCACCTGAGAGCGTGGCGGGCCGCCGGGACAGGAGCGATGCGAGCCCGAGAAGATTCACCACATGCTCGAATTCCAGGGCAAGCTCGGACCCCGTTGCCGCGCCCGGCCGGTCGTCGGAAGATCCACGTCCGAACCGCTTCGCATAGCGCAGATTGCCGCGTACATCGAAGTGAGGAAAGAGCGCCGAGTCCTGAAAAACGAGCCCCACACGGCGTCGGTGCGGCGGAACGAATATTCGCTGTGCGGTATCGACCAGCGTGACACCGCCCACGCGGATGTGTCCGCTGTCGGGGCGGAGAAGGCCTGCGATCAATCCCAGAACCGTGGATTTTCCTGATCCTGAACGCCCGAACAACGCGAGCGCACCGAATTCGCCAGACAGACGAAATTCGAGCGTGAAATCGCGTCGACGCAACGTGACGTCGATGTCGATCGGTGTCGACCGGGTCATGTTCACAGCCCGCCCCGCACCTGCCAGGCCACCCGCCTCGCCAGCCATTCGGAGGCCATCAGCGCTACGATCGACACGGCGATGGCCACCAGCGTGAGCCGCCAGGCGGCCGCATCCGCCCCGGGGGTCTGGGTGAGGGCGTAGAGCGCGGCAGCAAGCGTCTGGGTCTCGCCCGGGATCGCCGAGACAAACGTGATGGTGGCACCAAATTCGCCCAGCGCTTTCGCAAAGCACAGTACTGCGCCCGCAACGATGCCCGGCGCGGCGAGCGGCAGCGTGACGGAGAAAAACGTGACCACCGGCGACGACCCAAGCGTGGCCGCCGCATGTTCATAGCGTCGATCGACCGATTCGATCGCAAGGCGGATCGCCCGGACCATGAGCGGCAGACCCATCACTGCCGAGGCGAGTGCGGCACCGGTCCAGCGAAATGAAAAAACGATCCCCAGGTGATCGGCGAGCCAGGCGCCGATCCAGCCCTGACGACCAAACGCTGCAAGCAGCAGATAGCCGGTCACCACCGGCGGCAGCACGAGCGGCAGATGCACCAGGCCGTCGAGCAGCGCCCGCCCAGGAAAGCGCTTTCGGGCAAGCAGCCAGCCGAGGGCGATACCGATCGGAAGCGCGGCAAGCGTGGCCACCGAGGCCACTTTCAGCGTGAGCAGAATCGCCTCGACCTCCTCGCTGCTGAAAGCGAACGCGACCGGCAACAAGTCGGGCCTCACCGAGCGCCGGCAGGCGAAGGTGGCGGTTGACTGAACCCCGCCGCGACAAACCGCTTGATAGCCACCGGCCCCCCGAGAAACTCGAGCGCTTCAACCGTGCGCGAATGCGCCGTGGCTGCTAGGGCTGCCGCCGGATAACGGATCGGAGGATGAACCGACTCGGACAACACGCCAACCACCCTGACCCGAGCCTCCACCCGCGCGTCCGAGGCATACACGATGCCAAGCTCGGTCTCACCGCGCGCCACCAGCAGCAGTGCTGCTCGGACGTTATCGGTCATCGCGAGCCGCCCCGACCAGGCCCGCCACAGGTCAAGCGCTTCGAGCGCGCCACGCGCATAGCGCCCGGCGGGCACACTCGTCACCTCAGCGATCGCCAGACGCGTCGAACCCGGCCAGTTCGCGAGCGCCGTACGGAGCGCGCCATCCCCGGCACCGCCCAGTTCAACCGGCGCTGCAAACGTGCGCGCAGCCACAGGCAACAGCGCCTCACGATCGCTCCCTGCAACCAACACCAACCGGTTGGCGAGCAGGTCTCTGCGGGTTCCCGGCTGCAACGCTCCCTTTGACTGGAGATGGTCCATCCAGGCGACGTCTGCGGACACGAACAGATCCGCCGGCAGCCCCTGCTCGATCTGCCGAACCAGCGCGGGCGTCCCCGCATAGGTCACGAGCGATGGACCCCCTCCCGCGTCCCGCCAGTCGGCCAACGCCTGATCGAGCGGGCCTCGCAGACTAGCTGCAGCGGCCACGCGCAGGGGACGGCTGGCCTCCGGTCGATGCGACTGAGCGTCGGCTGCGCTCTGCGTCTGCAGGGGCGAGAGGCGTTGCGACGCAGACGGCGACTGCGCAAGGGCGATCGCTGAAACAAGCGCCAAACCCCCGGCGACCCAAGTCCGGGCGAGGCGGGCAACGCGCGCACCCCACACGGCAGCCAAGCGCAACGCTACTGCCGTCCGCTCCCAGAGGGCCTCGCCTCGGCCGCCGGCTGACAACGCGAACCGCGGCCTATCCCTCCGGAATGGCCCGCCCATCCTGCAAGCCTCAGGTCTTCTGGACGACGATGGACGGAAACTTGAGGCTCATGTCGCGCGCACGCTCCGCGATCCGGACCGCAACCCGGCGCGCAATCCGTTTATACGTGGCCGCGAGATCACCGTCGGGATCAGCCACCACCGTGGGCCGGCCAGAGTCGGCCTGCTCGCGAATCCGGATATCAAGCGGCAGCCCGCCCAGGTATTCGACGTCATACTCGCCCGCCATTTTCTCGCCGCCGCCCTGACCGAAGATGTGCTCGGTGTGGCCGCAATTCGTGCAGGTGTGCATCGCCATGTTCTCGACGATGCCCAGAATGGGGATCCCTACCTTCTCGAACATCTTCAGCCCCTTCCGGGCATCGAGCAGCGCGATATCCTGCGGCGT
>SYIM01000225.1 GCA_005798775.1 Burkholderiales bacterium | reverse complement strand
CGTGACCACGCAGGCGCAGATTCTTGATCTAATCCAGGCCCTCACGGCGCAGACAGGCACGGCCGTACTGCTCATCACGCACGACCTCGGGCTCGTCGCCCGTTATGCGCAGCGCGTCAACGTCATGTATAGCGGTCGGTTGGTCGAGCAGGCCGACGCGCGGCAACTGTTTGCCCGCCCGAGCCACCCCTACACCCGAGGCCTACTCGCATCCATCCCCCGGCTAGATACCCCTCGTCAACGCGAACTGCTGGCTATCGAGGGGCTGCCGCCCGCCCTCGACCAGCGCGACGCGGGCTGCGCATTTCGCACGCGCTGCCCGCTCGCCAACGCGCGCTGCAGCGCAGTCCAGACCTGGGTCGAGATCGCGCCCGGTCACCAGGCGGCCTGCTGGCGTGCGCAGGAAGCCACATGACCGACTTAGCCGCGGAAACCGGCACCGATCCGCGCTCGGACATGGCGTCTGCCGCACCGCTGATCGTCGCCGACCGACTCGTCAAGCAGTTCTTGGCCCGCAGAAGCCCCTGGGGCCGCGCAGGCTCGGTACGCGCGCTCGATGAGGTGAGCCTGACGATCGGACGCGGCGAAACGCTGGCTGTGGTGGGCGAGAGCGGCTCGGGCAAGAGCACGCTGGGGCGCGCCCTGTTGCAACTCGATCCGCCCGATCAGGGCAGCGTGCGTTTCGACGGCGAAGAACTGGTTGGGCTGAGAGAGCGACGCCTGCACCCTTATCGACGCCGCATGCAGATGATCTTTCAGGACCCCTTCGGCTCTCTGAATCCACGCATGACGGTACGTACCATCCTAGCTGAGCCCTTCGAGATCCATCGCAGCAGCTATGCGCGCGTAAATATCGATGCCGAAGTTAGCCGCCTGCTCGATGCCGTTCAACTGCCTGCCAGCGCAGCTGATCGATATCCGAGGCAGTTCTCGGGAGGCCCGCGCCAGCGCATCAGCAGTGCGCGCGCACTGGCGCTTAAGCCCGAGTTGGTGGTGGCCGACGAGCCCGTCTCAGCACTCGATGTTTCCATTCAGGCGCAAATCCTTCGGCTCCTCAGCGATCTGCAAACGCAGCACCGTCTGGCCTACCTCTTCATCGCCCATGACCTCGCCGTGGTGCGGCACATCGCCGACCGGGTGGTCGTCATGTACTTCGGGCGTGTGGTTGAGGTAGCTGACTGCGACACGCTCTACCGTATGCCCGGGCACCCCTACACGCGAGCGCTGCTCGACGCCTCGCCCCTACCCGACCCAGAGGCTGAGGCCAGACGTAAACGCGTCACGCTTCAGGGCGAAGTGCCTAGCGCGACGAACCCGCCCGCTGGCTGTCCGTTTCACGGGCGCTGCCCGCGCGCTCAGGCTCGATGTCTCACCGAGCGCCCGCCGCTCCTTGAGCGGGGCAAGGGCCACCAGGTAGCCTGTCATGTCCCGCTCGAACCGGTCCTTGGATAAGGTTCCTGAGTCACCCAGATCTGTCTGCCTTGGCACGCCCAAGCCACATCCGTCTAATGAGCCGCCCCCCGATGCGCCTCCCGCCTGCCAAGCGAGGCGCTGCGACGCAAGCGCTAGGGATCGGCGCGCTACACGCTCAACGCCATGCCCCCGCCACGCGGGTCGGCCCCGCCATCCAGACGCGCACCATCGGGCCACCGCCTTGCCACATGCGGACGCCCCGAGGTGTAGTCGTAGCTGTAGTAGGAGCGCCGCACGGGATGACCGCGCGCTTCGAGCCCTGCGAGCACCGACTGCTCGAAGCGCGCCTCGACCTCGAGCGTGTCCCCCTCGCAGTGGATGCGCGGCGCTGACACGGCCTCGACTGGCGACATGCCAAAGTCAAGAAGGTTGCTGATCGTCTGGGCCACCCCGGAGATGATGCCGTGGCCACCCGGCGCACCCACCGCAATCAGTGGCGACTCGTCCTGAAACACGATCGAGGCGGCAGTGGCATGCTGGCGAATGCGTCCAGGCGCGATGGAATTGGGTTGTCCCGGATTGGGGTCGAACAACATCATCGCGTTGTTGTACATGAAGCCAAGACCATCAGTCACTACCCCAGAGGCCAGTCCCAGGGTGTGCGTCATGGACACGGCGTTACCCTCCCCGTCGATCACGCTTACGTGCGTGGTGTCGCGCGAGTCGGGCACGAGCCGAGCCCCCACTTCGGCGAGATTCAGCACGCGGGCATCCGACATCAGCGTACGCAACTCATCGAGGTGGGCTGACTCGAGAAGGGCCGACGGGTCTTCGGCGACGAAGCGTGGATCGCCGCTTCGGGCTTTCCAGAGGGCGAGCCCGAGTTTGAGCGACTCGGCCAGCCGATGCGTATGCTCCAGACCGTTGTGGGCCGTTGAGGCATCGATCAAGCGCTCGAGCAGCCCCAGCGTGAGCAAAAGCGCCAGTCCCCCACCGGGCGGGGCCGGGCTGGCGATGTGCCGCCCCCGGTAGCGTCCCCATAGTGGCGCTCGCACGTTGACCTGACAATCGCGCAGGTCGCGCTCGCTTAGAAGCCCACCGTGCCGCCGCATGTCATCGAGCATCTGACGCGCGATGCCGCCCTCGTAGAAGTCTGCTGCGCCATGCTGGGCCAGTCGGCGTAGCGTTGCGGCCAGCGAATCGGTGGGCATGCGCTCGCCTGGCCCGCGCATACGACCGTCGACCGTATACAGCGCGGCCGCAGCGGGCGTCACGGTATGCCGCTCAAGGCTGTCGGCAAAGCCCGCGGTGGGGCGCATCCAGCGGTCATGTACATGGTGATAGACCGGCGCGCCAGCCTGGGCGATTTCGATGGCTGGCCCCAGTAGTTGCGACCAGGGGGTCAACCCGAAACGCCTGGCGGCAAAGTCGGCCGCCTTGACGAACGTCGGGGTACAAATCGACTGATAACCGACCTCGTTTTCGCGGTTCTTAAGTCGCCAACCGCCCCAGCGCACCCGCTCGACGATCAGCCGCTGAAACATGTCCGAGGTGGCGGTCAGCGGCGCGGGGGCATAAAAGGACAGCTCGACCGTTTCGCGGCGCCCGGCCTGGTGCACGAGCATGACGCCGCCGCCCCCGAGCCCGCACATCTGGGGATCGACGACGCCCTGCACGAAGGCACAGGCCAGGGCCGCGTCGACCGCGTTGCCGCCGCGGCGCAGCACGTCGGCACCTGCCTCGACGGCAAGCGGCTGCGGCGCACTGATTACGCCATGCATGGTCAGCTCGCGAGGCCAATAGCGCTGGCCATGCGCAGCGCGTCAACGCCGCTTCGCAGCACGCCGGTTACCGCATCCACCGAAATGCCCACGGGTCGGGCGAAATTGGCTGTGACGAACGACTCTTCCAAGACTTCGACGGTGTGACCGCGTCGCGCCAGTTGCGTGAGCACCTCCTCGGTCACCCGCGAGTCGATCTGAAGCTTGTTGCCCTCGCAGTGCAGACGGGGTGCACTGATGGCCTGCTGCAGGCTGCGCTTATAGTCGACATGATTGACGATAGACTGCAGCACCGAGGTGATCACCTTGCGCCCACCCGGTGCGCCGATGGCAAAGGCCGCCTGATCGCCGCGCGTGCCTAGGACCGTGGTGACATTAGACAGGGGCATCTTGCCTGGCTCGATCGAATTGATGTGCCCCGGTACCGGATTGAACCAGATCATACCGTCGTTGAGCAGCATGCCAGTGCCCTCGGCGACTACGTAAGACCCCCACAGGTCGCCCAACGTGTTGGTGAGGCTCACCAGATTGCCCTCGGCATCGGCCACGCATAGATGCGTTGTGCACCCGGCGTCGCGCAGCGCACCGCGCGCGAGGGTGTCGGCCGCAGCCTGCGCGCGATCGAAGGACCAGGGATCGCCCGCCCGCTCGGGCCCCGCGCGATCGAAGGCGATGGCTCTTGCACGCTCGAGCGCGAAATCTTTCGACAGCAAGCCCTGCAGCGGAACCGCAACTCGGGAGGGATCAGCCATATGAACGAAGCGGTCGAGAAAGGCTGCCCGCTGTGCACAGGCCATAAGGTGCAGGTGATCGGTGCCCAAGAAGTCAAGGGCCGACAGGTCAAACTGCTCGAGAATGTTGAGGGTTTCGAACGCGGTGGTCGCACCGTTGGCGCCGGGCATCGTATGCAGGTTAACCCCGCGGTAACGCGTTTCAGTGAGCGACTCGTGATACTGCGCGCGGTAGCCGGCCAGATCATCGGCCGTGATGAGGCCACCCTGTCGTTTCATGGTGCGGACCAGCGCCCGGCCCACCTCGCCCCGGCTGAATTCCTCGATGCCACCCGCCCCAAGCCGGCGCAAGGTAGCCGCAAGCTGCGGTTGGCGAAAGCGCTCGGAGCCCAGATAGGCCCGCAGCGGTGGCGCGGGTGGCAGCCCACCCGGCAGAAAGATGTCCCGGGTTTCGGGAAAGCGCTGCATCAGACGCGCAGCCCCGGCGATCATCGTGGACAGGTACCAGTCGGCGGTGAACCCTTCCTCGGCCAGTTCGATGGCGGGCTCGAACAACCGCGACATCGGCAGGGTACCGTGTTTTTCAAGCGCGAGGCTCAGGCCGGACATGGAGCCCGGCACCCCCACCGACAGAGCGCTGACGATATTCGAGTCGCCCTCGATCAACGGCCAGCCGAACATGCCACCTGCGACCTGATCGGCCCGCACGCGATACATGTCGGGCCGTGCGGCAGCGGGCACTCTGGGCAGGTATTCGATCGCTATGTTCTTCTTGCCGCGGGCGAGGTGGATCATCATCGCGCCGCCGCCGGCGAGGCTGCTCATGGAAGGCTCGACCACCGTGATCGCCGCCGCCGCCGCGACGGCTGCATCGATGGCATTGCCGCCCGCAGCCAGGATGCGCGCCCCTGCCTCGGCCGCCAGCGGGTGCTGGGCAACTACGATGCCACGACGGCTCGCGATCTCGGTCTTGTCGATCAGAAATCGCGAACGCAGCAAGGAGGTATCAGTCATCGCCATGAGCCTTGAAGAAATCGTGGGTCAGCGTCCACCAGTCAACGAAGCTTTCGACCCAAAAGTTATGCGAGGTGTTCTCGAAAATATGCAGGCTCGATCCGGGAATTGCCTGATGTACCTGGTGCGCGAAGCGCGGCCCTGTGATCAGATCGAAGGCGCTGGCGTTGGCAATCAACGTGGGGCACTTGATCTGCCCCGCACGCGTGGTGGCATCGTACGCGCAGTAGGCGTCCACCAGACGATCGAAGGCCCAGGGCTCGGGAAAGGTCTGCTCACCCCCTCGCGCCTTGGCCGCTCCGATTGTGATCTCAGGCCGATGATTGAAGGTCTCGGGCATATAGCACCAGAGGGTCACTTCGCGGGCCCACAGCACCGGGTCAAGACGCCGGAGGTCCTTCCACATGCTCATGATTTCGCGCAGGAAATTGTCCACCTTGAGACAGGGCGAGCCCAGCATGAGGGCCGATACCTTCTCGGGATGACGGATGGCCATTTCCATGCCTACCAGCGCCCCCATGCCGCCGCCGCCCAGCACCCGACAACGCGAGATGTCGAGCGCATCGAGCAGACCAGCCAGATCGTCAGCGAGCATTTCAATGCTGTAGGGCGTGTCAGGTGCATCGGACGCACCGATCCCACGGTGATCGTGGCGGATGCAGCGAAAGTTCTGCGCCAGCAGGTCGCGGTGCTGGATAAAGACGCGCTCGGCGCGCGCCCAACCGGAGGAAATGAGCAGCGGCGGCCCGCTGCCCACCTCGTCATAGTGCATGTCGATATCGGAGACGCGTACTTTGGGCATGAGAGCTCCGGGGTCAGGGGTGGGCGCACTGCTGGTACCACTCATCGGCGTCGAGATAGCCTTGGCGGTGAAAAAGTTTGGTATCCCAGCGGTGTGTAGCACGGTGCGCCTGCGTGGCCACCTCGTCGATCTGCTCGCCGTCACTGCTCAGTACCACGCCGTAATCGGCCTGTGCGCTGTTAAGGCTCACGAAGCCGCCCAGCACATCATTAAGTACGCGCTGGGGTTCGCGATCGAACGGATGACCATAGCCGCCACCGCCCACGCACTCGAAGCGGATGATATCGCCCCTGCTGACCATGATGCCGTCCTCCATGCTGCGCAACACCCGCTCGCGGTCGGTGCCAGGGTTAAGTACGATGCGCCCTGAACGGCCTGACATACCACCCGCCACGCCCCAGGGCGGATTGGCGACGTTATCCATGCGCACGCCCAGCATGGCGCGCTCGGTGAGTACCTCCACCTCGCGGATCACCCCCGCGCCACCGCGCCAGCGGCCAGGCCCGGCGGAATCGCTATTGATGCAGTAGGCCCGCACGCGCAGCGGAAAGTTCTGCTCGGTGAACTCGATCGGGTAGTTTTTCTGAGCGATGAAATACACGGCGTCGATGCCGTCGGCCTCGGCACGCGCGCCGTGCCCGACCCCCAGGCCCATGCTCTTGAGAAAGGGCTTGCCGCTGCGTGAGTCGATACCACGCAACTGGTTGAAGGAATAAATGGAGGAACCGGCATGGCCTCGCGTTGGATCGGCGATGTCCAACAGCCCCAGGCAACAACTCTGCACCTTGGCCAGGGTGTTGGTGCGCTGGCCCAGCGCACCGGGAAAGCGCGGCCACAGCACGCTGCCTTCGCGCAGCTCTACTTCGTCGATCAGTCGCAGCACGCCCTCGTTGAGCAGCAATCCCTGGTCGGCTGCAAGAAAGTAGATGCCGAAGATCATTTTAGGCACCGAGGGGTGCATGAGAAAGTTGACCGCGCCCTTGACCTGATCGTCGCTCGCGGTGGTGTCCAGCGCGACGCCGGATGCGTCGGCACGCAGCGTCATGCGGACCGTGACCGGGTCACTGCCCTGGCCGTCACTGTCAAGCCGGTCGGCAAACTGCCAGCTTCCTGCACCGAAGCGCTCCCGAAAGCCCTGCCGGACCGCACGCTCGCTCTGGTTGATCAGTGCATCGAAACTGGCGTCGAGCATCTCGGCCGAGTACCGACCGAACAACTCGAGTAGGCGCTTTTCCGCCAGGCGCACAGCCGCCATCATGGCGCGCATGTCGCCTCGGGCCATATCGGGGAAGCGGGTATTGCGAATGAAGGTCTTGAAGAGTTCTTCGTTGAGCCGCCCCTGGTCATAGAGCTTGACCGGCGGCACGATAATGCCCTCCTGGAAGATGTCGGTAGCGTCGGGCGTGGTGGATCCCGGCCGCATGCCGCCGATATCGAGAAAGTGCGCCCACGAGTGCGCATAGGCGACGATGCGGCCACCACTGAACACGGGGGCCACGAACACCTGATCGGGCGAGTGCGACACGCCTCCCTCGGAGCCGTAGCAGTCGTTGTACCAGTACAGGTCGCCCGGTCTCATGGTCTCGGGCGCATAGGCCTTAAGCACCGGCCCGATGATGTTACCCAGCACCGGAATCTTGGTGCCGATGAGCAGTCGCGCCTGCCGGTCGAACAGCCCACAGAAGTAATCCTGCTTCTCGCGAATGATCGGTGACATGGCGGTACGCTCAAGCACGGTCTCCATCTCGGACTGCGTCGCCCGCAGGGCGCCCTTCACAATTTCGATGGTGACCGGATCGGGATGGGTTGCATCCGCCGAGGGGGCCAGGGCGCTGGCGTCGGCCCTCGCAAGGGTCATCGGTTCAGCAAACAAGGGTATCTCCTTCGAGCGCGCTCGGTAGCTGCCGTCAATTGACGCGTAGGCTAGGGTCGAGCCGGTCACGCAACCAATCGCCCAGAATGTTGACCGACAGCACGGTGATCATGATGGCAATGCCAGGAAAGCTTGCGATCCACCAGGCCTGCTCGAGCGCCGAGCGGCCTGATGCCAGCATCGAGCCCCAGGACACGACCTCGATCGGCATGCCCACTCCCAGAAAGCTGAGCGCGGCCTCGAAGATGATCATCTGGGGAATGGCAAAGGTGGCCACCACCAGCAGCGGCGTAAGCGCATTGGGTAGGATGTGCCGCAGCACAATCCGCGGCCAGCTTGCTCCCAGCGAACGCGCCGCCAGGACAAACTCGCTCTCGCGCAGGCGCAGCGCCTGCGCCCTTGCCACGCGCGCAGAGAGCGGCCAACTGGCGATGATGAGCACGGCAATGACGTTGAAGAGCCCCCGACCCAGCACGTACATGATGACGATGGCCAGCAGGATGAATGGGAACGCGAGCTGCACGTCAACGATGCGCATTAGCACCTCGTCGAGCCAGCCTCGAAAATAGCCTGCCAGAATACCCAGTGCCGTGCCGACGAGCCCAGCACCGATCACCGAAGCGACACCCACCAGCAGTGACACCCTCGCGCCGTGCAGGACCCCGCTCAGCACATCCCGGCCCAGCATGTCGGTGCCCAGCAGATGGGGAAAGCCGTCACGGGCAGAGAAACCCGGCGGGCGCAGGTTGTTGACAATATCGCCCTTAAGCGGCTCGTAGGGGCTGATCCAGTCGGCCGCAAGCGCAGCCAGCACCACCAGACTGACCAGCGCCCAGGCGAGCACGGGCAGCCATGCAACCTGAGGGGCAGGTGTGGCAAGGCCTGGTGCGGCGCGCTCGGAACGATCAGCCAAAGCGCACCTTTGGATCGAGCCAGGCATAGGCGAGGTCGGCGAGAAGGTTGGCCAACACCACTCCGAGCGCCAGCACGAATGCGCCGGCCTGAATGATGGGAAAGTCGCGCTGACCGATCGCCTGGATCATGAGCCGCCCCACACCGGGCCAGGCAAAAACCGTCTCGGTCACCACCGCCCCGCCTACAAGAGCGCCGAAATCAACCGCCAGCACCGTGACCAGGGGCACCGCGATATTGCGCAGGGCATGGCGCCGGAAGATGAGCCATTCGGTCAGTCCCTTGCTGCGCGCCGTACGGATATAGTCCTGGGACATGACCTCGAGCAGTTCGGAGCGCACCAGACGCGTGAGCCGGGCCATGAAAAAAAAGGCCAGGGTCAGCGTGGGCAAGACGAAGTGGGCTGCTGTGCCATAGCCGGCCGAAGGCAGCCAGCGCAGCGTGGTGGAAAAGAGCAGGATCAGCATCAAACCGAGCCAGAAGTTGGGCACCGACTGCCCCAGCAGAACCAGCGACATGGCCCCGCGGTCGATCGCACTGCCCCGATGCAGGGCCGATAGCGCCCCGGCAACCAGTGCGATAACCAAAGCGAGGGTCAGGGCGGCCAGAGTCAGCAGCAGGGTGGCCGGGATGCGCTCTAGCACTAGATCAAGCGCTGGCTCGCCCTGCCAGGGCGACACGCCGAAATCACCGCGCGCCACATTGGAGACAAAGACGAGGAACTGCTGCCAGACAGGTTTGTCGGTACCGAGCGAGCGACGTAGTTCCGCGATTTCGTCGTCACCCAGCCCGGGCTGGATCATGAGCGCGACGGGATCGCCGACCACGCGGGCCAGCACGAACACTACTACCACCACGCCCGCCACCACCAGCATGGAGCTGAGCAAGCGGCGAACAATCGCGCGCAGCATCATGCGCCGGAGCTCAGCGCAAACCGACCAGCAGCCCTCAACGCGCCGTCATGTCCTCGACGTAGATGAACTCGTCCGAGCGCACTTTCCAGTTGATCTTATTGCTGACCCCATAGAGTGGCAGGGGCTCATACAAAAACAGCCAAGGCGCCTCGTCGCGCACGATCGCGGCCATTTCTTTGAAGAGCGCAGTACGCTTGGCGACATCGACCGTGGACTCGGCCTGGTCCCAGGCGCTGTCCACCTTGGGGTTGCTGTAGTGGGTCCAGTTCCAGTTGCGCCCCGTCACTAGCACGGTGGATAACACCAACTCGATGGTGGGCCCAGCCTTGTAGTACATCAGGAACACATCGCCCAGATCAGCCTGGTTCTTTTTGAAGTCAAACAGCTTGCCCGCAAACACCTTCCACTCATCCTGCAACAACTCGGTCTTGATGCCCACCTTGGCTAGATCGGCAGCGATGGCCTGCGACAACTCAGGGCCGTTGGGCACCACGCCCGTAGGAAAGTGCAGCTTGAGCGTCAAGTTGGAGACTCCCGCCTCCTTCAGCAGCGCGCGCGCTTTTTCCGGGTCGTAGGGATAGGGAGCCAGGGTGCTGTCAAAGCAGGAGGTCTGTGCCGAACAGGGTTGACCCATGGCTCGCCCGTAGCCCTGCAATAACCGGTCGACGATTGCCTGCTTGTTGACCGCATAATTGATGGCTTGGCGAACGCGTTTGTCCCGTAGGCCCTCGCGGTCCACCACGAACCCAGCCCAGATGGGCAGGGCGCCGGCTTCGGCGGCCTCAATACGCGCAGCGCTCGAGCCCTTGACGCGATCGACCTGGATCTGCGGCACGTTGGAGATGAGTTGCGCTTCCCCATTGAGCAGCGCCGCCACCCGGGTTCCTGGTTCGGGGATGGGCCAGAAAACTACCCGGTCAGCCTTAGGCTTGCCGTTCCACCAGTCGCGATTGGCCTCGAGCGTGACGCGGTCACCCCGGCGCCAACTGACGAACTTGTAGGCTCCCGTACCGATGGGCCGGCGCGCCATTCCATCGGCACCCACCTCGGCAAAATATTTGGGCGGTACCGGCAGCAGATAATCGGCTACCAGGATGAGCGTGTTGGCAAAGGGCTTCTCGGTGATCAGATCGACGGTGAAATCGTCGATCACCTTTACCTCCTTAAACCTGGAGTAGTAACTGCGCGCCTGCGAGGTGGTTTTTTGCATTAGCTCAACGGTGAGTTTGACCGCCGCGGCCGTGAGCGGCTCGCCGTTATGAAACTTGACGCCCTTACGCAAATAAAAGCGCCAGGTGAGTGGATCGATTTGCTGCCAACGCTCGGCTGCGGCCGGCATGACTTTGCCGTCGGCACTGAGGGTGATCAACGGATCAAAGATGTGCCGATACACCCAACGCTGGTGCGTGTTGATATTCTGAGTGGGGTCGAGCGTGTCGACATCAAGGTGGGTGGCGATGGTGACGGTACCCAACGACTGGGCCTGCGCAAGCGGCGGCGCCGACATCATCACCAGCGCGGCCAGCAGACCCGTTGCTAGCCCACGTAGCGCGCTAGCTGCCAAGATTGATGGTCTCATTGAAATGCCCTCCCCAGCATGATATTGGACGCTGCCCGAACGGGCCGCCTACAAAATCAGTTTAGCCCGCTCTGTCAAGGCCAGGCAAGCGGCACCGCATGCAATGGAACCCAGGCACTCGGACTACCGGTGTTCGACTTTCTGACCATGATCGATCAGTTCCACAGGGCAATCCATCAGCGACGCTACCAAGGTTCATACTAGAGCCCGCGCTCGATACTCTGCCCACCACCCCGGAGCCACGCGATTCATGTCAGCCGACCCAACCGAGTCATCGCCAACGCTACCCCATACCGCCGAGCACTTTGATGCAGTAATCATTGGCGCCGG
>SYIM01000224.1 GCA_005798775.1 Burkholderiales bacterium | reverse complement strand
TGGTGAGTTTGTGCACTTAGTGGTTATCCATCACGTAGAAGTGGATCAGGTCGGCGCCAGCGGCCTCGACGGCGCGCACTTCCTCGCCAAGGCGGGCGAAATCGGCAGACAGGAGGCTCGGTGCGATACGAAATGAACGGTTCATCGGAAAGGCCTTGGCAGGCGCGGACGGTAAGTCCAATACAATGCAAGTTTAACCTCGAGTCCGTGGCGCGTCGGAAGGGTACTGCGTCACAGGCTTATGTGCTGCCGGATCCGGACAGCCCTCCCCACTCCCCACCACGAAGGTCAGTCACGTGAGCGAACCTCGCTACCAGTTCAACATCAGCGTGCAGGTGCGCTATCTGCCCGACCAGTCCGAGCCATCAGCAGCGCAATACGCGTTCGCCTACACGGTCACCATCGTCAACACCGGCAAGGTGGCAGCGCAACTGATCAGCCGGCACTGGACCATCCGCGACGAACAGGATGAAGTCGTCGAGGTGAAAGGCCTAGGCGTGGTCGGCCAGCAACCTTTCCTCAAGACTGGCGAGAAATTCGAATACACAAGCGGCAGCCGTATTGCAACGCCGATCGGCACCATGGAAGGCAGCTACTTCTTCGTGGCCGAAGACGGGCATCGGTTCGATCAGCCCATCGCGGCATTTACCCTTGCCGTACCCCGCACGCTGCATTGACCCCGCGTCATTTCTTGCCACGCATGGTCCACCAGACGAAGAGCAGCACCAGCGCCAGGATGCCGCCAGCTTCTGCAAGGAGAATCCAGGTTCCGTCCATCATGATCGGCGCGTGGTTGAGAGTATTGCAGTGTAGCGCGCGCGCGCTGGGACTCAGCCTCATCGCCGGTACGGTGATGACCGGTGCCAGCCTCGTGCGAGCAGCCGATCGCACGACGCCTGCGCCGCAGTCGGTGCCGGTCGTGCAGCTCCCCGGCTGGTCACAGGATCGACTGGACGGACTCAGGCAGGCGCTGACACGGCAGTGCGGGTTGCGCTCGCCGCCCGCTCCCTGGCCACAGCTGTGCCGCGAGCTGCCGCCCGCGGCAGAGCTTCGCAGCTGGATCGAGCAACGGTTCGTAGCCTGGCCGCTCGCCGACGACAAGGGCCGGTACGAGGGGCTGATCACCGGCTATCACGAGCCGCTCCTCACCGGCAGCCGGCAGCGCGAGCATGATCGCCAGACGCCCCTCTACGCACCACCTCCTGAGGTGGCCTCAATCGCGCAGAGTGCCGCCAACCCAAGCGGGCGCGTGCGGCGCTGGCATACACGCGCCGAGATCGAATCCGGGCAAATCGATGGACTTGAGCCAATTGCCTGGGTCGACGACCCGGTCGAAGCGTTTTTTCTGCACGTGCAGGGCTCAGCCCGCGTGCAGCTTCGCGACGGCAGCTGGCTCCGGGTGGGCTATGCCGGGCATAACGGGCATACGTACCGGGCTATTGGTCGGGTATTGATTGAGCGAGGGGCACTGAGCCGCGACGAAGCCACCGCCCCTGGCATCAAGGCGTGGCTTCGCGCCAATCCGGGCCAGGCCATCGAAGTGATGCAGAGCAATCCGCGCTATGTGTTTTTTCGCAGGCTCGAACACTCGGCCGCCGACGGTCCGTTTGGCTCGCTGGGCGTACCGCTCACCGCTGGCCGATCAATCGCTACGGACCGATCGCGCATCCCGCACGGGACCCTCATGTACCTGGACGGTATCGACCCGCTCAGCCGCCGGCCCATGCGGATGGCAGTGGTCAGTCAGGATACGGGTGGTGCCATTCTCGGCGTTGTACGTGCAGACGTGTTCTGGGGCGCGGGCGACGAGGCCGAGAAGCGCGCAGGCCTGATGCGGGAAATGGGCCGGCTTTGGCTGCTTTGGCCGGCCGATCTTGGCCCGCCGGCAGTCGTGACCCGAACCCTGGCGCCTCGATGAGTCAGCGCTTGGATGCCTCGGCGAGCATGCGTTCAAACGAGTCAGGCGGCGCATAGCCCTGCAGCCGGCGACCGTTCGCGAAAAACACCACTGGCGTACCGGTAATGCCAAGCCGGCGCGCAAGCTCGGCCACCTTGGCAATTGATGTTTGGCACTTGCCGTCATTGGCTGGCACCCGGTTCTGCAGCATCAGATCGTTCCACGCCCGCACCGGGTCAGCTGCGCAAAGCGCGCGCGCAGCCTTGGTTTCAGAGTCGGGCGCGAGAAAGGCCATCGGGAAGGTGTAAAGGGTGACATCGCCGAGCCGCAGGAGATCGGCGCGCAGCTTCCGGCAATAGCCACAGTTGGGATCTTCAAACACCGCGAGTACTCGGCGACCCGCTCCAATTTTCTGAGTGACCGCAAGCTCGAGCGGCAGCTCTCGGAAGTCAATCGTGAGCAGTTCCTCCACCCGCTCGCGGGTGAGATTGCGCTGCGATTTCATGTCGATCAGGTCACCCGAATAGAACAGATACTGGCCGCGCTCGTCGACATACAGCAGCTCGTTTTGGATCCGAACCTCGTAGATGCCAGGCAGAGGCGTGCGGCGGATATCGTCAACCTTGAGGCGCCCGCCCGAAAAGCCCTCGACTGCAGAACGGATCCGCTCGCGGGCCTCGGCGCTTTGCGCAGCCGATGGTGCCGGGAGAAGTAGAACGGCCGCCAGCATGGCCAGCGCCAATACATGGCGGAAGAGGACGGAGGAGATCATTGAAAGATCCTTGTAAGTCAGGAGAGCGCCACGAGCTTGCGCAACAATCGTAAAACCCAGGATTAGGCGATGCGGCACGCGCCACGCGTCTAGAGCCGGCCTGCCCGCGCGGCGAGATGCCGGCGAAGCAGGGGTGAGGCGGCTACCAGACGCCAACCCAGGTCACGCGCCAGCAAAACTGGCGGCGCAAGCGGGCCCAGCGAGGCGATTCGGCGCGAATCGAACAACCGCTGTAAACCATCGGTGACCGCGCGCAAGGCGAGCACGGGCTCGGCTCGGCTGCGCTCGTAGCGGCGCAGGAACGATCGCGCGCCGGGATCTGAAGCGCCGGCCAGCGCGTCGCGGAGCGCGGCGACATCGCCAAAGCCCAGATTCATGCCCTGCCCGGCGAGCGGATGCACGACATGGGCAGCATCTCCCACCAGCGCCAGGCGGTGCCCAATCACCGTTCCGACCCGGCCCAGGCGCAGCGGATATCGGGCAATGCCCGACAGGGGCGCTAACGCGCCGAGCGCGTCGCCCGACAGCGCACCGACTCTCTCGGCGAGTTCGCTGGCAGGCAACGCCGAGAGTTCGTCCGCCAACGCGACCGAGGCCGACCAGACCATACTGACGCGTCCGCGAAAACCGGGAGGGTCGGCCGATGGCGCGGCGGGCAGGGGCAGGAGCGCGAGGATCCCATGCTCGCCAAACCATTGAAATGCCGTATCGCGATGCGGCTTTGCACTGAGAAAGCTACCCACCAGCGCTGCCTGACCGTAATCGCGGAATTGCGCATCGATGCCGGCGAGAGCGCGAACGACTGATTGCGCGCCGTCTGCAGCCACGATCAGCCTGCTCTGCACCTCGCGGCCATCCGCGAGGCGCAAGAGGACGTGGGAGTGAGCGCCATGTTCGACCGCCGAGACCTCACCATCCAGCACGCGAACTGCCGAAAACCGGAGGGCCTGCTCGAGAACACGGATCAATTCCCCGCCTTCGACAATGGAGGCCAGCGAAGAAACCGCCGCGTCGTAGGCGTCGAATTCAAGCGCACTGGCATTGGCCACAGTGGACGGAAAAACACGCATACGATGGACAGGGTGGGTTCGGGATGCATCAAGCGATGGCCAGACGCCGAGTTCCCGAAGGAGCGCGGCCGACGGCGCAGAGATTGCAAACACCCGCGTGTCCTCGCCGGGAGCGGGCTGTGCTCGCCCGTCTGATGGGAGGCCGACCAGGGCCACCGAGCGCCCAAGGCGCACAAGCGCGAGAGCGACCGAGACTCCGATAGGGCCCCGCCCAACGACCGCAATGTCAGCGGACACACAGTTTGATGAGACATTGACCATCAATCGATTATAGGGACTTGTACAGCGGGAAGCCGGTTAACCGCGTGCCCTGTGCCCGCCCCCCGCACCGCCCGCAATCCAACGTTTCAGCGCGACTCTGATAATATCGA
>SYIM01000223.1 GCA_005798775.1 Burkholderiales bacterium | reverse complement strand
CCCGATAACTTTCCCAGAACAGGGGTGGATATCCCGGCTAATGATGACCAGGCGGTAGTGGAAGAAATCGACGCTTCGTCCATTCCGGATACCCCGCTAGATGACGACGAAATTCTCGATGGAGCGACAGGCGGCGTAGTGGAAGGAGGTCTCGAATACCTTGCTTTTTACAAGTCATTCAGGGATGTCCTGAAGGCGCCTGCACGCAAACGGTGGGGCATATTTTTCATCAAGAAGCGCTGTATCGCTTTGGCTGCTGACATGGCCTTCAGCACCGGCGAATCATTTGCCGATTGTTTGGACACCCTAACTGCGTTTCTGTACACGCACGAGCTATACCACTACCGATTTGATGCGCATTGCCTGCAGATGGAGGCAACTGGCGGGCTCCCGGTTTATAGACCATACCGACGGCTCGTTGCGAACCGGCCGATGGATGAGTGGCACGAGGAGTCAATTGCCAACTTCTACGGGCTGAAAGCGATTCAGCCGAGCCCGAAATTTTCCTACCCTCAACCCATATGCGACTACTTGCGGGACCTAGTGGCCAATAGCCCGGGCGCTTACGCCGGGGGCATAGACAAGCAACAAAGACCCCGAAAAGAGCACATGGCTCAGCAGGCCAGCGCAGCGTTTAGCAACGCCGGTCCCAGCGTTTGGCAGGAGCTGGTCAAGTCGACGATTCGCACCGGATTAGGCCTTTCAAAACCACGTGAATCCAAACTGAGCTCCTACCTGCACCTGGACAATTGCCCGGTTTACTGGATTGACTGGGTCAGAGGCGGCAGGAGCATCCTGGCTCCTTACGTAGCATCAGTCTCAGAAATCAACAATGACTTCATCAAGCGGTACCTCGCCGGGGTTCAAGATCACCACAGCGATCACAGCTTCTACCGGATCGACAATGGCGAGAAGGTCAAACTGCCCAACCCCCACCGGGCAGATCTGACCAATCGCGAGTTCCACAACATCATTGGCAAGGCCGGCTTGACCAGCCCGCATTTCTACAAAGAGCGGGAACGCACGTCAGTCTGGCGAAAAGGGGTTCCTCGCAGCCCGGTGCTGCCCCCGCGTTTCCCATCGAAGGGTGGAGGGAGCTAGAGGCGGTTGGGAATCGATAGATGCAGGTCGGGGTATGGTGGGAACAGCGCGGGAAGCGGAATTCTTACTCCGTGTCGCGCTGCTAGCCTCGCAGTTCCGCCCTTGGGTGCAGGACTGCGGGATGCCGGCCAGCCAGAGGGGTATACTCCACCACCAATACCCAACGCCTGACCCTTCTCGGTTGGGCGTTTTCATTGGCGCGAGGCCCGCGCCATGCGGGGTTCGGGCCGGTTCTTCGTGTGCCGGGGCCGTTCGCAAAGAGGCCGAAAATGGCGCAGTTCGATTCCGGATTGCTCTCTGTTCTCTGAAAACAGTCGCGAACCGTTTCGCTGTGGCACACGCAGACCTTCAAACCGATCAACCACTTGCACGTGTGTCGGATGAAGCAGTTGGACAACTCGGTTGGTGGAGCGAAGCATCACGCAGAACCGGCGGCCCCACCGGCGCAAGGCATCCAGTACGTTCCCTCGCGCCTGTTCGACCTCACGAGTGCCCGGTAGGCAAAGAGCGGCCCCTCGTAATCTGGATTCCCCTTGTAGCGTTGCTTGACCTTGAAGAGATCGTTGGGCTTTACGCCGAGCTCACGCGCACGACTCGGCGCCGCAGAAAGCAGCGTCTCAACCGTCGAGGATCCCTGGGCCCAAATTGCCGGGTAAGGCGTGAGCTGCACGCAGTCAGTCAGGCCGTGAGCTTGGCCGATACCAGGCGATTGATGCTCAGACCCTGTTCGGCAGCCTCCGTGGCCAAAGCCCTATGCACCGATGACGGAATGCGAACCATGAAACGACCACTGAACTTTTTCTCTGCCAGTGCTTCAGGAACCGGCTCCCCCGAGGCCTCCATGTCGGCCACCGCATCGGCCACCACCCGGCGAATGCCCGAGAGCGCTTTTTCAGGGGTGGGTGCGAGCCAGGACAGCGAGGGAAATTCTGCGCAAAGCCCAACGTGCTCGTTGTCCTCGGCCGACCAGGTGACTCGGTAGGTGTAGTGATTGATGTTCATGCCTATGCTCCTAGACGTTCAATGGCCAGCAGCACCTGCCGGACCTGATAAGCCTTTGCCTTGCCTTTGTCGTTTTGAATGTTCACCCGCGGATCCCCTTGCCAGGGCGTCTTGTAGACAGCATGACTGCTGCCGCTTTGCCTGGGCTTTCCAAAATACGCCTCGCAGACCTTTTGTAGATCGGCAAAGCGAACGTTGGTGGGTGCTTTGCGCATCTGCTCGAGGTTTTTTTCGGTGCCACTCATCATCAAATGGTGTCAATAACGGTATCACTTGTCAAATCAGATGAGCGCTCGAACCAAAGATCGCAAAAGCGACTACGCGATGAGCGCCAAACGGTACGCCGAGCAGGTGGTGGCTGGGGAAATCCTGGCCTGCCGCTGGGTGCAGCGTGCCTGCCAGCGACAACTGGATGACCTCGCTAAGTTCAAAGGCAAAGCCAGTCCGTACCTTTTCAACCCCAAGCTCACGGATAAGGACGGCAGGAGCTTCCAGCCAGCCGACAACCTGTGCGCGTTCATAGAGCGCTTGCCCCATGTGAAAGGGCCGCTGGCAGGCGAGCCGATTCACCTGGAGCCCTGGCAGGTTTTCGTCTTGTCGGCTGTGTTTGGATGGGTCAAACCCAATGGCACGCGGCGCTTTCGGCGCTCGTACATCGAGGTGCCCCGCGGTAACGCCAAGTCGACCCTGTCGTCGGCCGTGGCCCTCTACATGCTGGCGGCCGACCGTGAAGGCGGTGCCGAGGTGTATTCGCTGGCAACCACGCGAGACCAGGCGAGGATCGTCTTTGGCGACGCGCAAACCATGGCCAGACGCAGCCCGGGCTTTCGGCGCAGGTTCTCGGTGGAGGTCGGCGCACACAACATGCATGTGCTTGCCTCAGGCTCCAAGTTTGAGGCGCTCTCCGCTGAGGGCTCGACCCTGGACGGTCTGAACATCCACTTCGGATGCGTAGACGAGCTTCATGCGCACAAGACACGCACCGTCTATGACGTAGTCGAAACCGGTACTGGCAAGCGAGACAACTCCTTGCTCTGGGTGATCACCACCGCAGGTAGCAATCGCGCCGGCATCTGCTAAGAGGTCCGGACCTTCGTGACCAAGTTGCTCGATGGGGTGTTCGAAGATGACACCCAGTTCGGAATCATCTACGGCTTGGACGACGGAGACGACTGGACATCCGAGAGCGCGCTGATCAAGGCCAATCCCAACTGGGGCATTTCGGTGCGCCCGGAGGTGCTGGTGCCGCTGATCGCGACTGCCATGCCCCCGGCTCATCTGCAGCCGCTTCGCAAGTGGCAGGCACTCGCCGGCAGCGACAGTGCGGCGGGCGGACTGCTCGCCTGCCGGACCGACCGCTAGCGGGAGATGCCAGGCGGGGATCGCGCCGTGTCTTGGGCTCAGTTTCCGAATTGGCTCGCTGCCCTGCTCGATCAGGAGCCGGGGCCGTAAGGCAGGGCTATTGACCAACCCCCCGCCCTGTCAAGGCCTTGCCCTTGTTAACACCGTGGTTCCGCTTTACGAGGCCCTGCGATTTGAATCATGGTGCTGTGTTTTGGTCCGCCGACTGATGGAGAGTGAGATGAAAAGAGGTCCGATGAGCAAGCAGACTGCCGGGCAACGAATTGAACTGGGCGCGGGTGGCGAGCTTCGCCTGAGCAAGCGATCGATGCTGAGCGCGAGCGGCGCGCTGATCGCCGCCGCAGCCGTGCCGGGCTTGCCCCGATTAGCTCACGCCCAGACGCCCCGCGCGGCGCTCGTCATTGCCGCCCAGATCGATGATCTGGTGGCCTTCGATCCGCATCACTCCTTCGAGGTCACCGGCAGCGACGCGCTGAAGAACATCTACGACCAGTTGTTCGTCATCGACGAGACCAAGCCGACCGCGGAGTTGATGCCGGGGCTCGCCGAGTCCTTCACCGTATCGGAGGATGGCAAGACCTTCACCTTCCGGATCCGGCAGGGCGTGAAATTTCATTCGGGCAATGACCTGACCGCGGCCGATGTCGTGTTCTCGCTGCGCCGGCCGCTGCTGATCAACCGCACGCCCGCGTTCATGTACCGTTCGGTCGGGCTCAGCAAGGAAAACGTCGAGCAGAACATCCAGCAGGTGGGCCCCTTCGAAGTGCGCGTGACCTTCGATCGCGCCTATGCGCCGACCCTGATCCAGAATCTCTTCACCGCGACCATCGGTTCCGTGCTCGACAGCAAGCTGGTCCTGCAGAACGCCGGCGACGATCTCGGCAACAGCTGGCTCAACCGCAATTCCGCTGGCTCCGGCGCGTTTCGCCTGACCCGCTACCAGCCCAACGAGAGCTACGCGCTCGATCGCAACGACGCCTGGTGGCGTGGCCGCGCCAGCATGCAGCGCGTGATCGTGCGCCATGTGCCCGAGGCGTCGACCCAGCGGCTGCTCCTCGAGCGGGGCGACGTCGATGTCGCCCGCAACCTGACCCCCACCGAGATCTCGGCGCTGCGTGGTCGCCAGGGCATCGCCATCCAGGAGTTCCCGCGCGGCACGATCCAGTATTTCTGCGCGAACAAGGGTGATCCGATCCTCGCGAATCCGAAGGTCATCGAGGCGCTGAAGCTCCTGATCGATTACGACGGGATCGCCAACAACCTGCTGCCTGGCCAGGTATTTCCGCATCAGTCCTTCATCCCCCGCGCGATCCTCGGCGAGGTCGACAGCCGGCCGTGGCGATTCGACCCCGATCGTGCGAGGAAGCTCCTTGCCGAGGCTGGTCATCCGAACGGTATCCGGCTCGCGATGGATACCGCCAATACCTTCCCCTCGGTCGATGTCGCTCAGGCCCTGCAGGCGAGCTTTGCCAAGGGCGGGGTGACGCTCGAGGTGCTGCCGGCGACCGGCGCGCAGGTACTCGCCAAGGTGCGTTCGCGCAAGCACCAGCTGTTCATCGGCATCTGGGGGCTGGGCTACCCTGACCCGCACTACAACGCGGACAGTTTTGCCCACAACCCCCCCGGCCGTGAAAACCCCGGCAAGCTTTCCTGGCGCAACAACTGGGATATCCCCGAGCTCAGCAAGCGCACCGAGGCGGCGATGCAGGAGCGGGATCAGAACGCGCGCGCCGCGATCTATCGCCAGATCCAGGAAGAGTTCATGAATACGTCGCCCTTCATGGTGTTTGCCCAGCAGCAGGTGCAGGTGGCTGTGCGCAGCAACCTGAAGGGCTACATGGCGAGTTCGCCGGGACTGTCCGCGATCTACTGGCGCGCGGCAAAGGGCTGAGGCGGTCGGCCGCTCCATGCTGCGTCAGGCACCGTCCTTTTTGCTGCAGGTCGCTCTGACGCTGCTGGGGCTGCTCGCAGTCACCTTCTTCATCGGGCGGGTCGTGCCGATCGACCCGGTGCTGGCGGTGGTCGGCGATCAGGCGCCCAAGGATGTCTACGAGGCCGCCCGCCGCGAGCTGGGGCTGGATCAGTCGCTGCCGGTCCAGTTCTGGATCTACATCCAGAAGATGGTCGCTGGTGACTTCGGTCAGTCGCTGGTGACCAATCGGCCAGTGATCCAGGACATCGTCCGGGTCTTTCCTGCGACCCTCGAGCTGGCGACGCTCGCGACGATCATCGGTGTGCTGGTGGGCGTGCCGACGGGTGTCGCGGGCGCGGTCTGGCAGGACCGCTGGCCGGATCAGATCGTGCGGGTCGTCGGGCTGGTCGGTTATTCGATGCCGATCTTCTGGCTTGGGATCATCGGGCTCCTGGTGTTCTACGGCATGCTCGGCTGGGTCAACGGGCCGGGTCGGCTTGGCGTCTTCTTCGAGGACATAGTGCCGGCCGTGACTGGGGTGATCCTGATTGATGCTGCGATCGCTGGCGAATGGGAGGTGTTCTGCAATGCAGTTGGCCATGTGGTGCTGCCCTCGGCCGTGCTCGGTTATTTCTCGGTCGCCTACATCGCGCGAATGACCCGCTCCTTCATGCTCGAGCAGTTGAACCAGGAGTATGTGATCGCGGCCCGGGCCAAGGGCGTCACCGAGGCGCGGATCGTCTGGGTCCATGCCTTGCGTAATGTCGCGGTGCCCCTGGTGACCGTGATCGCGCTTTCCTATGCGCGGCTGCTGGAGGGCGCGGTGCTGACCGAGACCGTGTT
>SYIM01000222.1 GCA_005798775.1 Burkholderiales bacterium | reverse complement strand
TGCTCCTCGATCAACGGCATGATCTACATGCGTGGCCAGCGCGCCGACTATGACGGTTGGGCTGCCCTGGGTAATCCGGGCTGGTCCTGGGATGAGGTGCTGCCCTGGTTCCGGGCGCACGAGGACTACTACCGGCTCGACGGTGGCGCGGCCGACGCGTTGCATGGGCATGGCGGCGAGTGGCGCGTCGAAGCCCAACGACTCAGCTGGACGATCCTCGATGCGTTTCGCCGAGCCGCCGATGAGGCGGGTATTCCGCCGACTGACGACTTCAACCGCGGGGATAACTTCGGCTGCGGCTATTTCGAGGTCAATCAACGCCGGGGGGTCCGCTGGAACGCATCCAAAGCATTTTTGCGGCCGATTGAAGATCGCCCGAATCTGCAGGTGGTTTGTCATGCACGTGTTGATCGGCTGCTTCGGGATGACGACGGAAGTGGACGGGTGGTTGGCGTCGGGTGCCGGCTGGGTAAGGGTTCTGGGGTAAGCAAGCGCTTCCTTTCAAGGGCAGAAGTGGTGCTGGCGGGGGGGGCGGTTGGTTCGGTTCAGATCCTGCAACGCTCGGGTATTGGCCCAGCGCCGGTCCTCGCGCGCGCGGGCGTGCGGGTGGGGACTGCGCTTGCCGGGGTTGGGGAGAATCTGCAGGATCATCTGCAGTTACGCATGATTTACAAGGTGAGCGGCGTGCCAACGCTCAACGAGCAGGCAAATAGTGTCTGGGGTCGGGTTCGGATGGGGCTTGAGTATCTGGTGAGTCGGTCCGGTCCGATGTCGATGTCGCCCAGTCAGCTCGGGGCGTTTGCGCCCTCTGATCCGCGGCACGCGCATGCCAACGTCGAGTATCACGTTCAGCCGCTGTCGCTAGATCGCTTTGGTGAGCCACTGCACCGGTTTTCTGCGTTCACCGCATCGGTATGTAACCTTCGGCCGACTTCACGCGGGGCGGTTGGGATTGTGTCGGCTGATCCCGATGCTGCGCCGCGGATTGCGCCGCAATATCTTTCGACGGACGAGGACAGGCGGGTGGCCGTGGAGTCGATCCGGCTCACGCGACGAATTGTGGGCGGCGCATCGCTTTCGGCCTACGCGCCAACCGAATTTCTACCGGGCGAGGCGTGTCAGAGTGATGCGGAACTGGCCGATGCCGCCACGAGTATCGGGACAACAATCTTTCACCCGGTGGGGACTTGCCGAATGGGGCCGGCATCCGATCCGATGGCGGTAGTCGATCATCGGCTGCGAGTCCACGGGGTGCCTGGGCTGCGGATTGCCGACGCATCGGTCATGCCCAGCATCACTTCGGGCAACACCAATGCGCCCACGCTGATGATCGCGGAAAAGGCCGCTTCGATGATGAGGGAAGACGCGGCGCGCTAAGAGAAGCGCTGCCCTGGGGGCAAGGCGTTCAGCGGGTTCGCGGAGCATGGTCGCCTGGGACAGATGAAGAGGGTGGGTTGATGGAGCAGGTGCAGTCACTGGTGGTGGGCGCGGGGGTCGTGGGGCTGGCGATCGCGCGTGAGCTTGCGCTGGCGGGGCGCGAAGTGGTAGTCCTGGAGCGCGCGAACGGATTTGGTACCGAGACCAGCTCTCGCAGTAGTGAAGTCATTCATGCGGGTATCTATTACACGCCTGACTCGCTGAAGGCTCAGCTTTGTGTAGAGGGTCGCGAGGCGCTCTATCAGTTTTGCACCACACATGGTGTGGCGCATCGGCGGTGCGGTAAGTTGATCGTTGCGCCCTCGCTGGCGAATCGTGCCCAGCTTGAGCGGGTGGCGGAGCGGGCCGAGCGCGCGGGGGTGGCGACGCTTGAGTGGCTGAGCGGTGAGGCTGCTTGCGCTCTGGAGCCCGCACTCACGGCGGCAGTTGCGCTGTTGTCGCCGCAAACCGGCATCATCGATAGCCATGGCTTGATGCTCGCGTTATTGGGGGAGGGCGAGGATCACGGCGCCACGCTTGCGCTCCGGAGTGAGTTCGTTGATGCGCAGGTGACACCGGAGGGGTTCGCGGTTCGCGTCCGAAGTGATGCCGAGTTGACCGTGCTGGCCTGCCGGGAGCTGATTAATACAGCGGGTTTATCGGCGAGCCGGGTCGCGGGTGCGATTGAGGGGCTCGGGTCCGTTCATGTGCCGGTGACACGGTATGCCAAGGGACACTATTTTTCTTTGGGAGGTCGCTCGCCGTTCAGTCGGTTGATTTATCCCACACCGGACGAGGCCAGCCTGGGGGTGCACCTGACGCTGGATCTCGCGGGGCAGGCGCGCTTTGGCCCCGATGTCGAATGGGTCGAGTCGGCCAATCAGTACGACGTGCCGGCGGTGCGTGCCCAGGCGTTCTATGCGGCGATCCGTGCATACTGGCCGGGCTTGCCGGACGGGGCCTTATTGCCGGCTTACGCGGGCATTCGCCCCAAGTTGGTCGGGCCCGGGGAGGCCGCAGCTGATTTCCGAATCGATGGCCCGGGTGTACATGGGGTGGGGGGGCTTGTGAACCTGTTCGGGATGGAATCGCCGGGGTTGACTGCGTGCTTGGCGATTGCCAGGCGGGTTCGGTTGCAGCTCGACGCGTCGTGCTGACCGGGTGGGTTGACGGCGAGGGCCTGCTCGGCAGGGAAGAGCGGTATCGGTCGTCGGCGAGACGGGCAGGGTTAGGGCGACGGGGCGTGTGAGCGTCAGGGTTTCGAGTGGTGTTGACGTGAACATACCGTGGGTTTTCCGCGGGTTGGTGCGCCGGGTCGCTGTGGCCGCAGCGCCGGCGGTGAACGGATGGCCTGTTTCACGTGAAACAGGCCATAAAGCGCTGGCCGAGGCGGCTGGCTACGTCAACGGCGATTGGGGTCCGCGGCGTGAGCGGACGGCTGTTTCACGTGAAACAAACGGGTTGGTCAAGCCTAGCGGACCGCGTGAGGAGCCACGAGTCAGGGGCGCTGGTGGCCGCTCTGAGTCGCCGCCTCTGGGCCCGCCTCTGGGCGCGCCTCTGGGCCCACCACCTGGGCCGCCCCCAGCGACCGCCCCCAGCGACCGCCCCCAGCGACCGCCCCAGCAACCGCCCCAGCAACCGCCCCCAGCAACCGCCCCCAGCGACCGCCCCCAGCGACCGCCCCCAGCGACCGCCCCCAGCAACCGCCACCTGGGCCCGCCACCTGGGCCCGCCACCTGGGCCGCCCCTACGATTGCTCCTACGACCGTTTCGTACGAATTCGCCCGGTGCAAAGAAAAGGGGTGCTGTGGTCTGGTGGTAAAGGCCCTGGGAAAGAACCCTGCACCCACCCGCGTGGCGCTGAGTGCCCCTAGGTGCCCCATACGCCAGCCGCACCGCCTCGCCATCCGGATATCCAATTGCTCGCCGTCTGCCTCAATTTCCGCTAGGATTCGCGCCTCTCGGTCAACGCTCAGGCGCCCACGCCATGCAGTTCCCCGACTCCTTTGATGTCATTGTTGTCGGCGGCGGTCACGCCGGCACCGAGGCTGCGCTCGCGTCGGCCCGTATCGGCGCGCGCACGCTTTTATTGACCCACAGCATCGAAACCCTGGGCCAGATGTCCTGTAACC
>SYIM01000221.1 GCA_005798775.1 Burkholderiales bacterium | reverse complement strand
TGTTCCTGTTCGTGGTGATGATGCTGGACATCAATCTCGATCGTATGCGCGAGGGCTTCTGGCACAACCTTCCGGTGGCACTGGTGGTGGGCGGTGTGGTGGTCGGCGAGCTTGCGCTGGTGATCTGGAGCCGCCTGGATCGGCCGTTGCCGCCGCTTGACGCTGCAGGGGGTGGCCCGGGCAATACCCAACTTCTGGGCGAGGCGCTTTACACCGAGTACATCTATCCGGTGGAAATTGCAGCGGTCATTCTGCTGGTGGCGATCATTGCTGCGATTGCACTTACGCTGCGTCGCCGCAAGGACTCCCGTTACAACGATCCTGCCGCAGCGGTTCGTACCCGCCGCGAAGACAGAATCCGGCTGGTGCCAATGCGCGCTGAACGCCGCGCTGGGGCTACGGATGCCGATGCCCAGACTGGCGCCGATCCCGCGGCGCCCACCCCGCCGCGACAGGGCTGATCACCATGACGCTCACGCTTGCCCACTACCTCACGCTAGGCGCCATCCTGTTTGCGATCAGCATCGTCGGCATTTTTCTTAACCGTCGCAACGTCATCATCATGCTGATGGCGGTCGAACTTATGCTGCTCGCGGTCAACCTCAACTTCATTGCCTTCTCGCACTTCCTGGGTGACATGGCGGGTCAGGTGTTCGTGTTCTTCATCCTGACCGTGGCGGCCGCCGAGTCAGCGATCGGTCTTGCGATTCTGGTCGTTCTGTTTCGAAATCTGCGCAGCATCGATGTTGAAGATCTCGGCAGCCTGAAGGGATGACCGGTATGCACGCTGACATGAAGCTGGCTTATCTGCTTGCTGCGTTTGCCCCGCTGGCGGGCGCCATCATTGCCGGCCTATTCGGCCGCTCCATCGGTCGTACGGCCTCGCACTGGGCCACCATTACCGGCGTGGCGGCATCTTGCGGGGCGTCGCTCTGGACCCTGGCCGATGTGCTGGCCGGCAATACGTTCAACGGGACGCTTTACGAATGGGCGGTGATTGGCGATGTCCGCCTGGAGGTCGGGTTCCTGATCGACACGCTCACCGCCACCATGATGTGCGTGGTCACGTTTGTGTCGCTGATGGTTCACATCTACACGATCGGCTACATGGCCGAAGATCCCGGATACCAGCGGTTTTTCAGCTACATCTCGCTCTTTACATTCGCGATGATGATGCTGATCATGGCCAATAACTTCCTCCAGTTGTTCTTCGGCTGGGAGGCAGTAGGTCTGGTTTCTTATCTGCTCATCGGTTTCTGGTTCACGCGGCCCACTGCCATCCATGCCAACCTGAAGGCGTTTCTGGTCAACCGGGTGGGTGATTTCGGGTTTGTGCTTGGCATTGGTCTGGTGCTGGTGCATTTCGGCAGCCTCGATTACGTTGAGGTGTTTGAAGCCGCCCCCGATCTGGCGCGCGCCACGCTCAACCTGATGGGGGAAGCCGAGTGGTCACTCCTCACGGTGACCTGCATCTGTCTATTCATCGGCGCCATGGGCAAATCTGCCCAGTTTCCCCTCCATGTCTGGCTGCCTGATTCCATGGAAGGCCCCACGCCGATCTCGGCGCTGATTCATGCTGCCACCATGGTGACCGCGGGCATCTTCATGGTCGCGCGGATGTCCCCGCTCTTCGAACTGTCTGATACCGCGCTCGGTTTCGTGATAGTCATAGGCGCCATCACGGCGCTGTTCATGGGCTTTCTCGGAATCGTTCAAAACGACATCAAGCGGGTGGTGGCCTACTCCACGCTGTCGCAACTGGGCTACATGACGGTAGCGCTGGGGGCTTCCGCCTACGGAATCGCGGTGTTTCACCTGATGACCCACGCGTTCTTCAAGGCGCTTCTGTTTCTGGCAGCGGGCTCGGTGATCATCGGCATGCACCATGATCAGGATATTCGCAACATGGGCGGGCTGCGTAAATACATGCCGGTTACCTGGATCACGTCACTGGTTGGCTCGCTTGCGCTCATTGGTACGCCGTTCCTGTCGGGGTTCTATTCCAAAGACCTGATCATCGAGGCGGCGAAGGCTGCCAACGTCCCAGGTGCGGGGTTCGCCTACTTCGCAGTGATGGCGGGGGTGTTCGTCACGGCCTTCTACTCCTTCCGAATGTATTTCCTGGTGTTTCACGGTAAGGAAAGATGGGGGCACGCGCCCGACCCTGGGCACGATGACGCAGCCCACGATGACCATCACCACCACGGGCTCGCTCCAGGGGACAAGCCTCATGAGTCGCCCTGGGTCATCACACTGCCTTTGCTGCTGCTTGCCATTCCCTCTCTCGCGATCGGTTTCCTCACGGTAGGCCCGATGCTGTTTGGCGGCTATTTTGATGGCGTGATTGCGGTGCTCGACAGCCACCCGGCACTCGCTGAAGTGGCAGCGCACTTCCGCGGCCCGGTCGCCATGGGCGTGCATGCTTTCCAGACCTTGCCCTTCGTTCTCATGATCGCGGGGGTGGGTGCGGCCTGGTACATGTACCTCGTGAACCCGGCTTTACCTGAAGGTATCAAGCAGAAGTTTTCGGGGCTTCATCGCCTGCTCGAAAACAAGTACTACCTCGACTGTTTGAACGAGGTTGTGTTTGCCGCGGGTGCGCGCTTTCTCGGCCGATCGCTTTGGAAACGAGGGGATCAGGAACTGATCGACGGCGTAGCGGTCAATGGCAGTGCCAAGCTGGTGGGCGGCTTTGCAGCCATGCTTCGCCATGTGCAGACCGGTCGCGTCAATACCTATGCAGTCACCATGATCGTCGGCGTTGCAGTGCTATTGCTGTTTGTCGTCCTGCCGATGATCCGGCACTGAGCACCCCGCGGAACGAGCCCCCTCTGACACCATGAATGCCATTCCCGTTCTCAGCGCTGCGATCTGGGTGCCGATCGCGTTCGGCGCGTTCCTGCTCGCCTTCGGCAACGAGCGTAATGCCCCAACGGTTCGGTTGATCGCGCTGGTGGGCGCCATCCTCGGATTCCTCGTCACTATCCCGCTCTTCACCGGGTTCGAGCGCGGAACCGCCGAGCTGCAGTTCGTCGAGCAGTTGCCCTGGATCGAATTGCTGGGAGCCAGTTATCTGCTTGGTGTAGACGGCCTGTCGGTCTGGTTTGTGTTGCTCACCGCGTTCATCACCATCATCGTCGTGGTCGCTGGCTGGGAGGTGATCGAGTCGCGGGTGCATCAGTACATGGCCGCATTCCTGATTCTTTCCGGGCTTATGGTCGGCGTATTCAGCGCCTTGGATGGTCTGCTGTTCTATGTGTTCTTCGAGGCCACGCTCATTCCGATGTACATCATCATCGGTGCGTGGGGCGGGGCAAACCGGGTCTATGCGGCATTCAAGTTTTTCCTCTACACGCTCCTGGGTTCGCTGCTCACGTTAGTGGCGCTCGTCTATCTTTATCTCATGTCGGGCTCGTTTTCGATCATGGAGTGGCACATGCTTCCGCTCTCCATGAAGGAGCAGACGCTGATCTTTGTTGCGTTCCTGGTGGCCTTCGCTGTGAAAGTGCCCATGTGGCCTGTTCACACCTGGCTGCCTGACGCCCACGTC
>SYIM01000220.1 GCA_005798775.1 Burkholderiales bacterium | reverse complement strand
GCGGCCTCGTCGTCGCCCGGGTGGGCGGCAAGACGCCTCCGCCACATGACGGCCGCGCCCGGCGGGATCATCGCGAAGGCGAGGCCAGGGCCGCGAGATCCTCCGTTGCAGTCGCTGGATGACAGCGGGTGTGTGATCTATATCGGCACTTTCTCCAAAGCACTGTCACCACAGCTGCGGCTGGGCTACATGGTGCTGCCGCCCGCACTTGTAAAGCCGTTTCGCTACGCCAAGCAGTTAGCCGATCGGCATGCGCCTATGTTCGAGCAGACTGTTCTGGCTGAGCTCATTCGCAGCGGCGTCTATGAACGCCACCTGCGGAAACTCAAGCGGGAAAACGAACGCCGACGAGGCGCACTGATGGAAGCGATTTCGACTCATCTCGGGCCCCGTGCGCGCGTAGAAGGCACCGACTCAGGGCTCCATGTGGTTGTATGGATCAAGGACGTTCCAAGAAGCGCGGAGCAACAACTCATTGAAAAGGCGAAAGAACGGGGCGTCGGCATCTGGTCTGTCTCGTCGCTCTACGCAGAGGGCTTAAAGTTGCGCCGAGAACGATCAGCAGGGTTCGTCCTGGGCTATGCGAGTCTTAATCAGTCCGACATCGACAGGGGCATCAAGCTGCTTGCGGACATTTTGGCCAAGCGTTGATCTGGAGTGTCGACCTCATAATAAACGAAGTACCTGGTGTTCGACGCATTAAAGCCGCTTCGCCTCAGCCACCACCGATTCAGTTCTATCCGCCGTCTGTCCCTCTGATATCAGTCTGCATCCCGCAAGTCGACCACGATCGCCCATCCGTCTGCTGCTCCCTTTTTCAAAGACGGCCAACGCTCAGGGTTTACACAGGTCAGTCGCGCAAGCGGGCGTCCCAAGGCCTCGCCTATCGCGAGGATGCGGGTCGAGACATCAATAGAGTTCCGAATCGTCGCTCGCAGAGCCAGGACGATTCGCTTTAATCGGCCCAAATCACCGCGCATCCGGGTCGCGGGCCTGCATTACCAGTCGGCTGGGTGATGTAGTCGTCGGGATCGCGGTGCACGATCAGCCCACGACCCACAACACTGTTGGGCCCAGCTGTAACAGCGAGTCCCTTTGCGATGAAGTCGAACTCGGCAACACCCGCGCTGTTCGCGCGCAGCGAAACCAGATCGCCTGCATGGTGTACGTGACCGCCCTGCTTGCCATGTGCCACGCCGCCCGGGTTGAAATGGCCCTTGGTGGCCAGGCCGTCGGCACTGCAATCAGCCGCCTCGTGCACGTGAAAGCCGTGCTCCTGACCCGCACGTAAACCGCTGATTCGACCGCTTACCCGTACCGCCTCGCCCTGTTGCACAAAACGGACCGTGCCCGAGGGGTTCATACCAGCCGCAGCAGCCACCGACGTAGCACTGACCAACGCGCTGGCTGACGGGCCAGCGGACGGTGTGAGCCCGGAACAGGCCGAAAGGGCGCAAGTCGACAAGAGCGCGAGCCACGGGAACAGTCTCTGCGGAGTTGAGCATTTCATTTCAAGCGTCCTGTTTTGCGGCGATGTCGCGACACAACAAAATTTTGTATCCAAAACGGCTGCGAAGCGATGCACGGGTTCGGCCTTTGAATCCTACCCCATGGGTCTTGTCCCAGGCTACCTCCAAAGCGCTGTAAATCGGATGGCCGTCATGTGAACAACGCTGGCACCTCGAGCAGCGCCAAGCCAGCTGATCAGGTTACCGATGCGACATGGGATTGGGTGCCGACCATCAACAGGATCCCCCCCACCGTTCGCGGAGATCCGAGGGAGGATCGTCGGTCGCGGATAACCTGTGTCGATGCGTCGATTAAAACCCTTGCTGGTGCTGTTGCTCGCCGTGTCCTGCCAGGGGTCCAGCGCCCAGGACATGGTCCGAATCCCCGCTGGCCCTTTTACGATGGGTAGCAATGACGGCCGAGATGACGAGCGCCCCGCGCACACGGTGACGCTTGCGGCCTTTGACATTGACCGAGCGCAGGTGACGAATACCGAGTTTGCGGGATTTCTCGAGCGCTACGGCGAAACCGACGCCCAAGGACAGCGCTATTTCGACTGGGACGATGGCGATGCCCGAATTCATCGCGTCGACGGCACGTGGCGCGCGGATAGGGGGTTTGAGGATCATCCGGTCGTCGAGGCAAACTGGCTGGGGGCACTCGCCTACTGTCGGTCAGTCGGCAAGCGGCTACCCACCGAAGCCGAATGGGAAAAAGCTGCACGTGGCACTGATGCCCGTCGCTACCCATGGGGTGATGTAACGCCCACTGCCGCTCATGCGCGCTTTGCAGGCGGCTGGAATGACACTGTGTCGGTGTCCGCCCACGCCGCTTACCCAAGCCCTTACGGCGTAATCGGTATGGCGGGGAACGCCTGGCACTGGGTCTCTAGCGCCTATCGGCCTTATCCGTATCGCGATGACGACGGTCGCGAGGACCTCACACCCGGTACGGTCCGCGCGACCCGGGGGGGGTGGACACGACTCCACTTCCGAGGGACTGCGCACCATCGAGCGCGGCCGCACGCTCTCGCGAGCACCCTCGGCGGGGCATCACAACATCGGCTTCAGGTGCGCTCGTTAGCGCTGAGCCTTTCTCCCCAGGAATCACCGGTTCCACCATCTAAAGCTCTTTGCGAGCCGTGAGATCGACTGGCTCGGTTAAGCGGTCGCAGGCCCACCCGATTTATCTGATCACAAATCGGCCGAGGTGTGCCAGCCCATGACACCAAAACGCCCGAGGAGCGCCGCACCGTCATGGCTGAACCTTAGCGGTAGGTGCTGAAGACCGCATGTGCACCATTGCGTTGAATCAGCAGCACATCGTAAGGATCCCTGCGGCCGCCGTAGACCGCACCGTCCATCCCCGGTGATCCAACTGGCATTCCTGGTACGGCCAGACCAAGAGCCGAGGGCCTTTCATTCAACAGTCGCTTCACATCGGCCGCTGGCACATGGCCTTCAATGACATAGCCTTGAACCAGCGCTGTGTGACAAGACCCAAACTGCCGGGGTATTCCGAGCCGCGCGCGAGCCGAGACGTTCCCTTCATCGAAGACGATCGGCTCAAAGCCGTTTTGTTGCAGATGCTCGACCCAGTCCTGACAGCATCCGCAGTTCGGGTCCTTCCAGACCTGAATTGACAGTTTGCTACGCCCATGCGCCCAGCCAGAACCTCCCGCAAATACACCCGCCAACCCAAGCAGAACGAACCGACGCTCAAGTACCCAACGATTACCACGCGGTGCAGCGTATTTCATGACGCAATGGTCCTCCTCGAAGAGTCGAACGAATCGTAAGATCGTACGCTTCGGAATGCGGAAAAGTCCTCGTCGCTGGCTCCGTTAATCGATCTCGAGCCAGCGCCGCGCATCGGGTCCTGTCGAGCGTAGAGACTGCCCCCTGAGGGAGTTCGATGATCATTCTCGGCACCAACGTCCTTTCCGAAAGCTTGCGGCCGGAACCAACCAAGCAGGTCGGGCGGGGGGCTGCCCAGGACGGCGCGGGGGTCTACTTCACAACGGTCGGCGAAGCAAAGCCGCGGCACGGCGTAGTTATCCTCCTCGCAGGCACTCCGGCCCGTGCCTACACCACCATCGCCGCTGCACGTACGACCTCGCGCAGGGGTTTTTCTGGGAGGCGCTGAACGCAGTCGCTCGAATTACCGGGGGCGAGTATTTTTACGCGGCCAGGGCGACGGACCCGAACGCGGTGCATCAGGTCCCGCAGGGCCGCCTGGCCCGCGCGACTCGCGAGGCCGAACTGTCTTTTGTTCTGGCCGCCCTAGTGCCGGGAATTTCGATGACCGCGATATTCCTGGCCTAGCGGGGCGCTCGGCCCATGCAGCGGGCTCGCTGGCCGAAGCCCGGGGACCGCGCGGTGGCATCGCCTCGGCGAGGTGAATGCGAAGCATCAGTCCCGCCACCCGTACTTTGCTCAGGTGCTTGATGATGTTAGCGGGCAGGGCCTCGGGGAGCTCAACCAGACTGTGCTGCTCGAGCACCCGGATGCGGCCGATCTGACGGGCCTCCAGACCCGCCTCATTGGCAATGGCGCCCATCAGGTTGCCAGGCTTGGCCCCATGGGCTTCACCCACTTCCACCCGGAAGGTCTGAAAGCCGGTTGAGCCGGGACTGAATCGGGCAGGCTTGGCCGCCCCCTCCCAGGGTCGTACTGACTCGGTTTCGCGCGGTTCGCGCGGCGCCCTGGACCTGGGGCGGGTGTCGCTTGCAGGCGCGACATCCCCCGGAATTGCCGGGTTTGGGTCGTGTGCCGCGAAGGTGCGGCGAGCCGTGCGATCAGCAGACCGGTTCAAACCATCATCACTGGATCGATCACCCGAGCGATTCGCGGGGCGATCGGAGAAGGCTGCAGGGGCCTCAGCGGCGTCCTGACCCTTGGCAAGTAAAAGCGGCAGCCCTCCGCGCGACATACGAGCCAGGGCGGCTGCGATATCGATCGCAGCAACACCATGCTCATGCTCGTACTCGCTCACGATGCTGGCAAAGACCTCCAGGCCGCCAGCATCCAGTGTTTCGGTGATGCGGTCCTTGAAGCGGGCGATGCGCACCGCGTTGACGGCCCGAATGGTGGGCAGCTCCAGAGCGGCAATCGGCTGACGCGTGGAGCGTTCGATGGCCTTGAGCAGCCCGCGTTCACGCGGCGTGACAAACAGAATAGCCTCGCCACTGCGACCAGCCCGGCCGGTGCGGCCAATTCGATGCGTATAGGTTTCGGCATCGCTTGGCAGGTCGTAATTGATCACATGGCTGATGCGCTCCACATCGAGCCCACGGGCTGCCACATCGGTGGCCACCAGAATGTCGATCTCACCTTCGCGCAGTTGGGCGATGGTACGTTCGCGTTGCTGCTGCACCATGTCGCCATTGATGGCCGCTGCAGGGAAACCCCGGGCCTGAAGTTTTTCGGCCAGTTCTTCGGTGCCGAGCTTGGTGCGCGTGAAGACGATCATGGCCTCGAAGGACTCCACCTCCAGGATTCGGGTGAGTGCATCGAGCTTGTGCATGCCGCTGACTAGCCACTGCCGTTGCCGGATGTTGGTTGCAGTAGCGGTCTTGGCGGCAATCGTTATCTCGGCGGGCTCGCGCAGATGGGTCCGGGCAATTCGGCGAATCTCGCTTGGTATGGTGGCCGAGAACAGCGCCGTCTGACGCCCCTCTGGCGTAGCGCTCAGGATGCGCTCGACTTCCTCCACAAAACCCATGCGCAGCATTTCGTCGGCTTCATCGAGCACCAGCGTACGCAGGGCCGACAGATCGAGGGAGCCCCTGTCGAGGTGATCGATGATGCGCCCGGGTGTGCCCACGATCACATGCAGGCCCCGGCGCAGGGCCGATAGCTGTGTGCCATAGCCCTGGCCACCATAAATGGGCAGCACGTGAAAGCCGGGGATCGCATACGCATAGCGCTGAAAGGCTTCGGCCACCTGAATGGCCAGTTCGCGCGTGGGCGTGAGTACCAACGCCTGAGGCGCGCCCGCGGTGGGTTCCAGCCGAGCCAGGATGGGCAGCGCAAAGGCAGCCGTCTTACCGGTGCCAGTCTGGGCTTGACCCAGGATGTCCTTTCCCTGCATCAGCGGCGGGATGGCCATGGCCTGAATCGGTGAGGGGGCCTCATAGCCGACTTGCGAAATAGCTTGGAGCAGGGAGGGGGGCAGGCCGAGTTCGGCGAAGGAGGATGGCGTCATTTCCACCCGATTGTCCCACGGACCGGACCAGGTCCGGCGAATTAATGCAGGCGCTCTGCAGCCAGGCTTATTTCGCGGGCCGACGATACGGGATCGGCGCCAGATCACGAAGGCAGGCGGCATAGCAGCGGTACGCCACCTGGACGAAAAACACGCCGGCCAGCTTCAGAATCCCGTTGGCATGCCGCAGCCCCTTGACCTCTCGCTCGAGATCCTTGACGCGGTCACGCTCAGCCGAGGTCGCGCCGTCGCGAGTGCCAGTGTCAACCTCGTGCCGGCGTTCCCGGGGCGATTCACGTCTCGCCTTCGTCAACCACCAGACGAGCGATACAGCTGGTCAGCTGATCGAAGCAGTACCCATCCTGTTGCGATGTATTTGTCGCCCGATACAGGGACACAGCCACGGTGAGTGTGGGTGAAATATGCTGGAGCCACGAGTAGTCTGCCCGCCGTCGGCTGGATGGCTCGATTCTGATAAAAAAATTCTGTGTGTCCACCCAGTTCGACATCGTTCAGGTAGACGATCCAGAAAAGCGTTCGATGTAACGCGTCGGTACCGTGGCGCTCAGGGAAAACTTCGCAGTGCCAGTAATCATAGTTACCGCGCCCCATGTCATATTTCTGAACCTGAATGGGTCCGATGCGGTAGAGCGACTTCAGCAAGGGCCCGAGTTGTGGCGCGCCGACCTCATCGAAATTTTGGTCGTTGAGCACCACTGGATTGCCGCTGACCGGGTGGCGAACAGTCAGCCCAATTGGGGCGATGAGCGCAAAGCGGTATCTTGCAAAATACTGCGTCAGAAAATCAGTCAGTGCGAGTTGCAGATACCCAACCTCTACTCCGAACTCGGCATGATCGCTCAACCGCAGATCAGTGCTCAGTTTGCGGCCGGGATCGATTCCGCCGCCAGTCTGGCCCACCCGGCGATGCGGACTAGTTTCGAACCGCGCGATCAGGTCGGAGCAGAAGGAGGGCTCGAGCGCCGCGTCGAAGACTTCGATGAAATCTTCGACGGGCGGCTCGTTACCGTTGGCCGATTGCCCAAATCGGCTTTCAGCCATGAAATCCGAACTGGTATTCCGGTACCTGCATCGAATCAGCGAGCGTCCTGAAGTAAGCCTCGGGAAGATGTGGCGCTTCGATTCCGGCTTGAGAAGGCGCCCGCCAGCTACCGTCCACATCGCCGCTGATGAAGCCCACCCAGTTGACCGCCTTGGTCGGGCTATCGATTACTGCAGTGCTGATGTTGGTTGGCACTGCTTTGCGGGTGACCGAGAACGACTGGGTCGCCTCATTCCAGAGGTCTGCCGATTCTAAAATAAATGCCCATGATGCAGATGGAGCGTCGGTGCGTCCAATGGCCATCTTGAGAACGTTCAGCGCGTCAGCAGCGGTGACCTTACCGTTACGGTCGATATCGGCAGAAAGCAGTTGGTAGGGTGACACATCGATCGGTGCCGCATCGGGCGTAACCGAAGCGTTTGGATTTCGTCCAACTGAAAGCTTCAGAGTTGCCAGCGCATCGCTCGCTGTGACGGCCTTGACGGTGGGCGTGGCTGCGCCAATTTCGAGGAGCAGCGCCTTCGCCTCTTGCGGCTGCAACGCATAGACCCCCTGACGGTCGGTGACAGCCAAACCCATCGACGCGATTGCCTTGGTGCCGACCTCAGCGTCGACGAGCTGTAACCACGGGCGCGCGCCAGTCGGGGCATCAACCGTGATATCGCCGATTCGGTGTTCGCCCGCCTGCAGATTTTGCGATCCAAGATTCCCCATCCAACTCCATGAATGTCCCGTGGTACCGATGGGATTTCCGATGGACGTCCAATTTGGGCCAATCGCACCCGCGCTGGTGTTGAAGTTGAAGGTTGAGCCCTGGCCGAAAGCGAAATCGAACATCAGGCTGCCGGTATCGCTGTCTGAACGTACCCATAGCTCGGCAGTCAGCTTGCCGCTGGCGTCGGCCTGGGCGTTGCGGAACTCGATCGGTGCACGCGTTGCAGGTGTCGGGGCAAGGGTGTCTGGCGCTTGACGAGTTTGAACCGTCACGTCATCCAGAAGGGTATGGCTCTTCCAGTGATAGGCCTTACCCGTCGCGCCGAGCGGTTCAGCGCCAACTGTCATCCTGACAACCCCTGTCGCATCGACTGAGAAAGAGGCCGATGCCGGGACGTTAGCAAGCCGGACGCTGGTATCGCTACCTGCGTTGGCGTCGGTGCCTAGATGCAGAATCACATCATTATTGACCCGTTGCGCCTGGAAGGCGCCAAAACCCAAGTTGGTACCCGTCCCCACCGGAATTGCTTTGGGTTCGCCTGCCGATTGGCTAGCAACAGCGGAATCTGACAGATTGAAGTCGATGTAATCGTCACCGGAAAAGTCACTGATAACGTTAGTGCCCTCGGGGCTGTTGAGCACGAACGCATCGTCGCCTTCACCACCGGACAGGTTATTCTCGCCTCCTTCAACCTCGATACGGTCATTACCTTCACCGCCGTCTATCGTATCGTCACCATCGCTCGCACGAAGTTCGTCGTCGCCCTCACCCCCAGCAATCTCGTCTTCGCCGCCCCCGCCATCTACCGAGTCGTCGCCACCGCCCGCGTCCACCTGCTCATCACTTCTTGAACCGATGATTTCGTTCGCTGAATCCGTTCCCACAGTGGGAGTAGCCGCCATGAAGCCAAGGTCGAGCGTCTCGGTTTCGTTCTTCGACAGGTCGACCGATGTAGCGTCGGGCGACTTGAGTATGCCCTTGATCTTGGCCTCGATCTGCAAGAGGTTGATTCGCCTGTAACTTCCGGTGCCCGCGGCACTATCGGTCACAGTCTCGCCAGTTGTCTTCAGAACGTCTTTCACCTCTTCCCACGTGAGGCGCCTACCCAGGTATTCATCGGCCATTTGCTGCATGAGCAGCACCGTGCCCGCGACTTCCGGCGTAGCCATGCTGGTGCCCGAAATATAGGCATGCTTGTCGTTGGGATAGGCCGCGCCAATCTTGTCCCCAGGGGCGACTGCCACAATGAGCGGGCCGCGCTGTGAGAATGATGAGATCGTATCGATCGGAAGCGACGGATTATCGTCGCTTGCATTGGGTGTACCTGGCTCACCAGCGACGACCGAGCCAATCGCCATGGCCCAGCGCTCGCTTGCAGGGGCGCCAACACCCAATTTTTTGTCCTCGCTCGGCTCAAAAGAATTTCCTGCGGCAACGAGCGTGACAATGCCCTGCTTGGCGAGGGCCTCAAACTGTGTTGCGTACAGGCCGTCAACGATTTCTCTATCCCAGGTATCGCTACCCAGCGACATATTGACCGAGACGACGTTGTACTTCTTACCGTTTTCAACGACCCAATTGACGGCTTCGAGAATATCGTTGTCCGAGCCTCCCTCGACATCGAGTACTCGGAAAACAATGAGGTTTGCCTCAGGCGCCATCCCAAGAAAGTTGGGGTTGGACGAGGCGATGGTGCCCGCCACATGGGTGCCGTGGCCCGAGCTCGGATGGTCTGGCTCGTTGGCATCAGCATCGTTAGCGCCGACAAAATCATATTGATAAACGATTCGGTTAGCCACCATGACGCTATTCTTGGAACTGGCAATCCCAAAGTCGCCGTGATCGAGATCTGCGCCGGTATCGATGACTACGGCGGTGTAGCCCTTGCCGGTGAACTTGGGGAACTCGGCATGGAATTGAGCGATTTTCTGCGCAAGCCCAAGGTTGGCGTAAGAGCCAGCCGGGGCGGGTGGTGCATTACCCGTAGCGCCACCGCTGAGTATCTCGACCGAGCCCGCAGCGATGGGCGTATCGACCCGCCCCGAGTCGCCGGTACGTTCGATCACCACGGCGCCTGAGTTACTGCGCGCCCCTGGGGCCGACCGCGCCCAGCCTGTGGGCGTCTCAGCCATCACCACGACCTTACCGATGGGCAGGTCGACAAGACTGTAGTCGCCCTGATCATCGCTCAGCGCCTGCGGCTCACCCGTGTCGATCTTGCCGTTGCTATTGCTGTCAGCAAACACCTTCCAACCCACCAGCCCCGCTTCACCTGTTTGCCGCGTGCCGTCGCCGTTGAGATCGTTAAAGACCTTCCCAGTGACTTTCTGCCTGTCGCCGTCGTTATCCAAAATCTTCAAGGTCGTCGCTGAGGGTGCAACTGCATACGCGCCCTGAGTGACCGTTGCCGTGAGCGTTGCTGTGCCAGTGACTTCTTGCGTACTGTTTTCGGGACGGGCTGCAAGCGCGAGGGGCTTCGGCTCATCCCAGTTTTCAGGTGTGAAGCTGACTGTCGCACTGGCGGTCGGACTGGCGGTCGGACTGCCGACTGTTCCGAATCCAAGCGCGCCCGGTGCACTGCTGGTGACCGTGACGGTGACGGGCGTGGCCGGCTTGACATCGAGCACCACATGAAGTGTCGAAGTACCGCCTTCGGTAATGACGGTGTCGGGCACAGAAAGCGATACAGCGCGTGCCTGATCGACTGCTTGCTCACCATCCGAAAAGAGGATTCGCTCGACCCGGCTGAGCGTCCAGGTGTCAGGTTGAGTGGAGCCGACGGAATCTTTCTGTCGGACGGTTACCGAGCCGCCCTGAGAGGCGATTTCATAGTCGGCTTTTCTTCCGAACAGCACCAGCAGGTCATTGCCCGCACCGCCATCAATGGTGTCTTGCCCCGCCTGCGTATAGAAAGTTTCGTCGCCTGCATCGCCGACTAGCCTGTCATCCTTTGCAGTGCCCAAACGAAGACTGCGACCCGCAGGCGTCAGAGGCAGCGTCAACTCATCACTGCGGCTATCGCGGGTATCGGCCAGAAATGCGATTCGTTCGATGCCTGTGGCCACCACATGACTCTGATGGTAGGAATTCGCGGGCGACTTCGCAGCCTCGGAAGAGTCTCTGATGGTTGTGATGCCTGCTAACGTATCCACGGAGAACGCGCTTCGCTTGGCAAATAACACCAGCGTGTCAGTACCCGAGCCACCGTCAACCGTGTCGAACCCACCTCTGGCGTCGATGACGTCGTTATCGGGCCCGCCCTTCAGACTTTCACTCGGGATGTCGCGCGCCTCGCTGCCAATCACTGGCTTGATAGCCGGTGAGGGCGGTAGGTCAATGGGGCCATCCAGTGTTTCGACCGACTCAATATTCCAAAGTCGGGCGCTGGTAAACGCGTAGGGCCCCGCGTCATAGTTGCCGCTGACCGCGGTGAGCCCGGCGATGGATTGAATGGAGAGCGAGGACGCTGCTACCTTGAAGATGGCGGTATCTTTACCCGCTCCGCCGTCAAGCTGATCATCGCCACCCGCGCCGTCGAGACGGTCAGCGCCCGCATTGGCCGAAGAGGTAGCCGGGAACATATCGGCCGCCTTGGAGCCGGTCCAGGTGGCTGCTGCACCGTTGGAGCCTGCCGGCGGTACGTCAAGCTTCAGCAGATACTGGGCTGGCGCTTCCGCCTCGGTTCCCGTTGCAACGGTGAGCGTGTAAACGCCAGCGCCAAGCGGCGCCAGAGCAACGCTGACATCAGCGCCGGTCTGAATATCTTCAACAACCGCATCGCCGCGCCGCAGCTGCAGATGCCAGAGATCGCGTTCCTCATCCTCGACTTTAGCATCGAAATCCAGGCGTAGTCCGCTCGATTCATTGGCCCCCAGTGTGAAGGTGAACTTGCTTTGAGAGCCAGGAGCAGCGGTTCCGGATACTTGGCCGTCGCGAGGCAGGGGTTGAGGTGCGTCGCCCGGCAACGACGGGTCAGCTGAGATCACTTCTGCCTGTGTGACACGGGTGGTGATCGTGTAACTGACCGGCGAGCTGAAGGGGGATTCACCTCGCGTCAGAGCGAGGAACACCGTTCCTGCAGAGGCGAGTTCCACCTCGATTGCAGTGTTCGTGGCGGTGACATCGCGGCTTGCCAGCACTTCACCCCCATCGCTCTGAACAGACAGATAGAGTGGCGATACGCCCGCGGTCGGCGCGCTTGTCAACACGACATCGAAGATAATCGTTGCAGCTGCGGTCGTGTCGATAGAGAACCAATCTTTGTCGTCCGCTTTTGATAGGGCTCCCTGCATGGATGCGCCCGACGTGCTGTCAAGCGGATCGGCGTAGAGATCGTTCGGCTCCTGTTCGCGGCCAGGTGCACTCAGATCGAAGAAGCTCGGGGTAAAGCGGTAGACGCCACCCGATTCATTGCCCGCGCCGTTAAATTGCAGAAAGTAGTCCCCTGGCGCTTCCACGAAGAATAAAAGCGATTCGTCGGATTCGATCTGGTACTCCGAGTCTGGCAGGGGAGAACCTCCCGCATCGACCAGGGCCACCTCGAGCAGACCGGCCGCCTGCGGGTCGCGACGCAGATCGATTCCCACCAGCCCCGACTCATCGATTTTCAAGCGATACAGATCACGATCGCCGCCAGCTTTGGCATCACCGCCGGCCTCTTTGCCAAACTCGACGATTGCGCTGTCGGGATTGATGCGATCGTTTGCTTCGGGCACCCCAGAGGCAAGGATCGTGATGCCTCCACCCGCTGCTGTGATGAACTGCGTGCTGGCTGGCGCACCGGAAAAGATGAACGTTGCGTCAGCGCCAGGCGTGTTGTTCAGCCCGACGGCAAGTCGCAGCTCACCGTCGATGTAAGCAAAGTGCGCCGAACCGAGCGCCAGGCCATTACCCGTTCCTGGCTCGATCGATTCAACAGTTAGGGTCTGGGGATCGGCGGTGGCAGTGTCGGCTCCGGTGCGGATGATCAGTGTGTCGTCTGAAGTGAAATCGGTTATTCGGTTCTCACCCGACGGATTCTCAAAGACGAACCGGTCTTTACCCTCTCCCCCGGTAAGTGAGTTGTCATCACCTTCGACCAGCAGCGTATCGTTCCCCTGCCCTCCATCGAGCGAATCACTGCCATCGTCAGCACGGATCTCATCATCACCCTGCCCGCCCTCGGCCTGATCATTACCTTCGCCCAGGTTCACCTCATCGTCACCGCCTCCAGCGTCAACCTGTTCGTCACCGGAGGAGCCATAAATTTTGTTGGCACTCAGGGTGCCCATCGTGGTTCCCGCGCGGCCAAACCCGAGGTTCAGGGTTGCCGTCTCGCCGGAGCCCAGAGTGACCGTTGAGGCATCGGGCGACTTGAGCATACCCTTGATTTCGGCCTCGATATTGAGCAGGTTGATGCGCTTGTAGGTCAGGCCTGTATTGCCCAGCGTGCCATCCTGCATATTCGCCTGGGTGTCGACGACTGACTCGCCGGTTTTCTGCAGCACCGTCTTCACTTCCTCCCAGGTGAGACGCCGATTCAGGTAGGTGTCAGCCATCTGCTGCATCAGCAGGACCGTGCCCGAGACCTCGGGCGTGGCCATGCTGGTGCCCTGGATGTAGGCGTGACCGTTATCGAGCCAGGCCGCACCAATCTTGTCGCCAGGCGCCACCGCCACGGTGAGCGGGCCACGCTGCGAGAAAGACGACAGCGTGTCGATGGGACGAGAATCGTCGCTGGCGTTCGGCGTACCTGGCGCGCCCGCGATCACCGAGCCGATTGACATGGCCCAGGAATCGGACGAGGGATAGCCCACGCCGGGATCGTTGCCACTGCGCTCCTCGTAGGAGTTGCCCGAGGCGGCGAGCACCACTATGCCCTGCTTGGCAAGCGCCTCAAACTGCGTGTTGAGATAGCCCTGCATCGGAGTGCTGGACCAGCTTGAGTCGCCCAGCGACATATTGACCGAGACGACGTTGTACTGTTTGCCGTTTGCAACGACCCAGTCCACCGCCTCGATGATGTCGCGGCCCGAACCCGAACCGCCAACGCCGAGCACCTTGAGCACAATCAGGTTGGCCTCGGGCGCCATACCGAGAAAATTCGGGTTGGAGGAAACGATGGTGCCAGCCACGTGGGTGCCATGGCCGCCGTCGGGAGTTTCGTTGGCATCGGCGTCATTGGCGCCAACGAAGTCATATTGATAAACGATTCGGTTAGCCACCATGACGCTATTTTTGGGGCTGGCAATCCCAAAGTCGCCGTGATCGAGATCTGCGCCGGTATCGATGACGACGGTGGTGTAGCCCTTGCCGGTGAAAGCAGGGAACTGAGTGTGGAACTCGGCGATTTTCTGGCGTAACCCGAGGTTGGCGTAGGGTGAGCCAGCGGGAGGTGCGTTACCGGTGGCACCGCCACTGAGGATCTCCACTGAGCCCGTGGGGATCGGCGCGTCGGCGCGACCAGGTTCACCCGTGTGCTCGATCACCACCGCGCCAGAGTTACTGCGGGCCCCGGGGGCTGAGCGCGCCCAGCCGGTGGGAATCTCGGCCATGACAACCACCTGCCCGATGGGCAGGTCCAGCAGCCTGTAGTCGCCCTGCGCATCACTGACTGCCTGAGGCTCGCCCGTATCGATCTTGCCATTGCGATTGGCGTCAGCAAAGACTTTCCAACCCACCAGACCCGGTTCGCTAGTCTGGCTGGCGCCATCGCCGTTCGTGTCCTCGAACACTTTACCGGTGACCGACTGCTTCGCCGAGTCGTTATCAAGAATACGCAACGCGAGCGTACTCGAGGTGGCAGCGTAGGTGCCCGTCTTAACCGCTGCGCTCACGGTCACGCCCTTAGCCGCCTCAGGCTGCGCGTCGTTAGGTCCTGCGGCAATCGTTACCGGCTGAGCGGTATTCCAATTTGCTGGAGTGAAGGTGACTTGCGCCGTTGCCGCAGGCGCTGCGGGATTTCCGAATCCAAGTTCGCCCGGCACGCTGCTTGTAAGTTCGATTGTGACGTCAGCGGTTGGAGCTGAGTCGAGGACCACCGAAACCGGTAATGTGGCGCCCTCGGTAACCACCGTCTCTGAAGCCAGCAGCGTGATTCCCGCGACCTGGGAAATGTTCCGTTCACCATCTGCGAAAACAATCTTTTCCACGCGGGTGAGCGTAAAGACACTGTCCTGCACATAGCGTTCGCTTAATTGCGAACCCGCGATGGCCTTGGCGCGCACAGTCGTGATCGCGCCAGCAGTCGTAACGTCGTACATAGCCGAAGGCCCGAACAGAAGGAGCGCATCATTTCCCGTGCCCCCGTCGATTTCATCCTGCCCCCAGAGCGGGACGAACAGTTCCGACTGTTCCGTCCCGATGAGGTTCTGGCGAGAGAGCCGGTTGTCGTCGCCCGATGTACCAAAGCGAATCACTCGTTGGTCCGGGGATACCTCCAGGGCGACCGTATCGTTGCCGGCATCGCTCGCGTCGGGAAGAAAGGCCAGCTTTTCGATTTGGGTGAGAACCTGAATACCGAGGTGGTACTCATTAAAATCCTGGGTGTTCTCGGGCGTGGGTGACGCAGCAATCAGTAGCGTTACCCCCGCTGTGCTCTGGATATCGAAGGTGTTGCGCTTGGCAAGAACAACCGCGGTGTCAGTGCCGCCTGCACCATCAATAAAGGCGCTGCCGCCACGACCGTCGATCACATCCGAACCCGCCGTGCCAACGATCCTTTCGTAGCCGTAGTCCTGATCTTCGAGGGACTTTCCGAAAATCGGGCTAATTGCAGGCGCAGGCGGAAGATCGAGCGCACCGCTGAGTGTTTCGATGCGTTCGACGTTGACAAGCCGGGTGGTTTTATAGGCGTACGCATCAGCGTTATAGCCGCCGGTTACCGCCGTAATACCCTCCACCGACTGAATAGTCAGTGCATTGGCGGCCACCCTGAAAATTGCCGTATCGCTTCCCGCGCCACCGTCGATTAAATCTGAACCCCCAGCGGGGTCAAGACGGTCGGCATTCGCATTAGCAGCCTGGCTGCTACCCGGGAAAACATCATTGGACGCGAAGCCGGTCCACGTTGCCGGAGCAATCTCAAAACTTGACGGTGGCACGCTCACCGTCAATCCAAAAGTGGCCATGTCTGGTGCGTCCGGGCCAGGGGCGACCTTGAACAGGTAGTCGCCTGCGCCGTAGTCAGCAAGCGCAATTGAGACATCCTCACCGGTACTGATGGTTTCAACCACCTTGCCGTTGTGCGACAGCTCGATCAGAAAGATATGTTTGTCGGGCAGGTCAGTGGTGGGATCGAAATTGAGATCGACTCCGGGCGCGACGGTCCCCGCCGCAGGAACAGAAAATGAATACGTAGAGGCACCGCTGGACGCCGCCCCTTGCGCGTATACCGCACCCATCACACGGGCGCCCGCTGTAATCGCGGTGGTCTGAGGCGTCTCGCCAGGGCCCGCAGGGGGCGCTGGGTAGAGGATATCGATGGGATCGATCGTTGTGGCAATCGAATATGCCACCGCGGCTTGAAATGTCTCGCCAGGCGTAAGCGCCAGAAATACCGAACCCGGCTGCTCGACCGTGAATGTGACGACATTGTTCTGCTCGGTCAGATCGCGACCTGTCAAAAACTCGCCCTCTGCTCCATAGACGGCGGCATACAGCGGTTTGGTGTTGGCGGACGGTATCTGCGCAAGCAGAACGGCGAAGCTGACGGTCGAGGCAGCGTCGATGTCTACATAAAACCAGTCTTCATCAGCAGAACTGGTCACAGTGCCAGTAATAGGAGCATTCGTTTCGCTGGCTAATGGGTCAGCGAAATAGTCATTGGGTTCCTGTTCGGTGTTTGGCGCAGCGTAAGGGAACGAGTTGGCTGTAAAGACATAAGGTGTGTCGATGGGCGCTTCAGTCGAACCGTCCTCGAATGGTTCGGTTGCCGACTCGCTGGCAGCCGCATTCACGCGAAGATAGATCCCGCCCGTGGTCTCGTCGGCGTAAAAGAGCAGCGTATCGGAACCTTGTACCGTTTGCATGCTGCCTTCTACTGGCGTCCCGTCCTCTTTAAACAGCGCAAGCTCGAAGCGCATCGCGCCGCCATCGTCTGCTGAAAAACGCACTTCAACAAGGCTTGGCGACGAAGGCAAAAACCGGAAAAAATCAATGTCTGACGAACCGCTCAGGCGTGCTGATAGCTCGGTACCAAAGGCGGTCGCGGAATTGACGGAAAGAAACTGGTCGTTCGGTTCGACTTCACCGAGCGGGGAAGAATTGGCGTACATCGAGGGCTCCTTTGCGCTGTCTCCCTGCTTCGGGACAGCTAGCGGTTGGAATTGAGGCAGACTGAATGACCAGCCAGCTATCGAGAGGATGTGGCTGACCACTCACTTGAATGATTTCCGTGATAGCAACGGTGAGTGGGGTGACAGGCATCAACCGGGAACGGGGAGCGGGGGAGGTATGACTTAACGAGTATATCGTGAGTGGCTGAGGGGCGGAGTCAACACTCAGGACTGAAAGACGGTTATGTCGCGGGTTTTTAGACTTGTCTGGTTCTGTAGCACATGAATTGTCCGCTTTTTTTGTTGAGGGTGGCAATCGGCGCAGGGCGTAGCCCGGAGCCGATTGCCACCCTCAACAGGGCGCCTGGCGGACGGCTCAGGCAGCCTGCTGCATCTCCTCGATAATGGGTTTGCCCTGCGGAGTGAAGTAAGCCAAGCCGCGCGGTCCGTGAAACAGCGCGATCGCCCCGCTGGCGTAGCGATTCACACGCACCCGCGCCTTCACGTAATGGCAGCGATGCCGATCGGCCGGAATCTGCAGAATCATTC
>SYIM01000219.1 GCA_005798775.1 Burkholderiales bacterium | reverse complement strand
GGTGGGCAGGCCGAACCGCAGAGCGTGATAGCCAGCCTCCCCGACCGAAAGCCCGATCATCTCGTTGAATTGCCGACGCTGCCGCAGGCTCATTTGCTATATCGGCTCAACGGCGACTTTCACGCGTTACATGCCGATCCTGATGTCGCCCGTTTAGCAGGGTTTCCTGGCCCTTTACTGCATGGTTTAGCGACCTTCGGAATCGCAGGCTATGCGCTTTTGAAAACGACATGTAATCTCCACACGGAGCGAATTCGAGCCATCCGCATGCGGTTCTCAGCGCCTTTTTTCCCGGGAGAAACACTCGCGGTGGAGATCTGGCAGGACAGCACCGAGGTGAGATTTCGTGCCTGGGCCCGCGAGCGCAACGCCAAAGTGCTTGATCGCGGGTATGCCTCGGTTGCGGTCTCTCTAAACACCATTAATCGCCCGTGAAGGCTTTTGTGATCGAGCAGCATCCAAGAGGGAGACCATGTCCAGCGTACCGAAGCGTGTAAGCGGTCCGCGAGTTGCTGACTTCTCAACGCATTTGCCAGGCCCGGTAGCCAGCCACCACCTGGTGCAACTGGGTGCTGATGTGATTAAGGTAGAGCATCCAAAGTGGGGAGACGGCAACCGCGCCGTCGCGCCCTATTTTGAAGGCGAGGGTATCCATCACCTGGCGTTGAATCCCGGCACCCGCAGCCTCGCGCTTGATTCCAAGGCGCCTAGCTGGCCCAAAATCGTCGGCGCCTTGGCCCGCTGGGCAGACGTCGTGATTATTGGTAATCGTCCGAGCACCGCACAGAGGCTGGGGCTCGACTTTCAGACTCTTCTGCGGCACAACCCGCAACTGATTTACTGCCTGATTTCCGGCTATGGAATCGCCGGGGAATGGGCGAGCTACCCCGCACATGGCTTAAACGTCGATGCTCTGGCAGGCACGATAGCACTGGAGAACCAAGCGGGGCGCCTCGATACGTCCGAGCACTATCGTTCGGTGGGCACAACTATGGCCGGAATCGAAGCGGCGGTCGGTATCTATGCGGCGCTTTACCAAAGAAGCCAGGGTGGTGGTGGGCAAGTCGTGCATGTGTCGATCTGGGAAGCTGCGCTGTCCTGGATGTGGCGCGATACAGCAACCTTTGCGAATACCGGCGCGAGTTGGCCCGCGTATAAGAGCTTTGGCTCACGCTATGCAATCTACGGAACCCTAGACGGCAAGGCGCTGCTCCTGTGCCCGACTGAAAAGCATTTCTGGGAACGCTTTTGCGATGCGCTTGAACTATCAACTGAGATTCGCGCGCGTGGTGACTGGTCAGGCGGTTCTGATATGGGTGCGAGTTATCTTGCCCTCGGGGAACGCGAGCTTATTCAGGCGAAGCTTATGACAAAATCCCGCGAGACTTGGGTGGGAGTGCTGGCACGTGCCGACATTCCGTTTGCGCCCGTCCTAGATTGGCGGGAGGCGATGCTCAGCCAGCATGCCGAGGCGAACGGTGTTATGAACGCCTATGATCATCATGGTAAGACCGTTCGCTCGCCGGCATCGCCTGTGTCCGTTACGTCGGGGGAAGCGCTGATTGGACAGGGCTATGAAGGTTGGGCCCAGGCACACCGCTCCAAAGCTCAAGGAATCGCGCGAGCGCCCACCCTGGGCGAGCACAACGAGCAGATTTTTAGAGAGCTGGGCATAGATGGCGCTTGACGCGCTATTGCTGGTTCAAGCGCCGAGCATTAAGTCGGCAGCAGAACCCGGTCGATCGGGTGGACGACCCTGTTGGTCGCGAGCGAGTAGTGCAATTAATCTTGAGACCTCCCGTACTTAAGCTCGACACTCGCTCTGCACTGCGCGCCCACAAACGCGCATTCAGGACGAGCTCGTACGGCAGGATATCAAGCGGGCCGGCGCACGCCCGCATCACACTTCTGCACTGTGCATGGCATGCTGGAGGCCGGATTCGGGATCGGGATCCTCCCGGCCATCGCACTGCCGGTCGCGGGCCACCCGACCCTCATCGCGGTCAGACTGGTGAAGCCTGACCTGGCGAGGACGATCGGTGTCTTTCACCTGCGAGACCGATCCTTTTCCCCGGCCGCTTCGGCGTTGCTCGAAGTGGTTCGATCGGTCTTGCAGAACGAGGATGGCGATCCGCTCAGTCGAGCTTGATGCCCGCATCCTGGATGATCTTTACGAACTGCGCGGACTCGCTGCGCATGATCGCACCGAGGTCGGCGCCAGTCACGATGTAGGAACCCATGCCGAACTGCTGCAGCTTTTCCTTGAAGTCATCGGTTGCGGCGATCCGCGCGATTTCAGTGGCAAGTCGGTTCGCGATCTCGGTCGGCACACCGGCCGGCGCAATCACGCCGTACCACTGCCGCATCTTGAAATCCGGCATGCCCAGCTCGACAAAGGTCGGCACATCCGGGAGCGCCGGCAAGCGGGCGTCCCCGGTCACGGCGAGCGCACGGATCTTGCCCGCCTTGACCAGCGAGATGGCAGAACCGGGAATTGCAAATGAGATGTCGACCTGCCCGCCCGCAAGATCGACCAGCGCCGGCGCAGCACCCTTGTAGGGGATGTGCCGCGCGCGCATCCCGGTCATGCGATTGAACAACTCATGCGCAATGTGGGTGGCCGAGCCGGCCCCACCGGTCGCGTATGTGATGCCGTCCGGCCTCGCGGCGGCATAGGCGAGCAACTCCTTCAGATCCTTGACAGGCAAGCTCGGGCTGATCGTCAGGAGGGTCTCGGTCGAACCGACCGAGACAATCGGCGTGAAATCGTTGATCGGGTGATACGCGGTTGGCGAGAGCAGTGGAATCAGCACATGGCTGCTCACACCCAGCAGAATCGTATAGCCGTCACCCGGCGAGCGGGCCGCGGCGAGCGTGCCGGTCACGGTATTCGCTCCAGGCCGATTGTCGACGAGCACTGGCTGACCCCAGACGTCGGTCAGGCGCTGGCCAATCAATCGAGCAATATTGGTCGTGCTCCCGCCGGTCGCGTACGGTACGATGAAGCGGATCGGCTTTGACGGATAGGGCGCAGTCTGCGCCGCCGCAGGCGCGATCCCTTTTGCAGCAGCCCACGCCACGCAGCACGCTGAGGCGATCCAGGCACGTCTTGCTTTCATCGATGAACCCCCTTTTGAATTAATTTGAAGTGTGAACTCGCGCGCGTCGGAGCAGCGCCGCGAGGTAGCCAACATCATCGAGTCGGTCGATGTCCTGGCTGAGGGCAGCCAGGGCCCCCCGCTCGGGGCCGCTCAGGCGACACGTGGTCAGCCCGTGAAACTTGGCGAGCAATCGCTCCGCCTGATGATCCAGATCGCTCGCCGGAATGCTGGTATCTGCGCTCCGGCTGAAGACCTGCCCCTGATCGTCGGTCACCCGAATATCAGCTTGCGTCAGCGGCCGACCTGGCACAAATCGGACCCAAACGTCTTTCTGTAGATCGATCACCTCGGGCTTCGCGCACACCTCAGCTGAGTAAGTGGCGAGGTCACCCGTGGGCCAGCCGATCAAACCGACGACCGCATTGAACCGAAGGCTGAACTTGGCCTGCGCCTCGGTACGAGGATCCTGAATATCGCAGGTCCGTACGCATTCCTCACCCACATCAATCTCGATCGAGCGAATGCGTTGCACATCAAACCGAGGATCCGTCCTCACTTGCCCGGCGCAGTCCAGCACCGCATGAGTCCCATAGCAGGCGGCGTGGTACTTGAAGAGCGTCTGATGCACAGCGTGGCCCCAGGCCCAATCAGCGAGCGCCGCGCCCGCATCACGGGAGCCGGCATGGGTATCGGCGAAGCCCTGCCGACACTCGAGCGCGTCATCACGAGCGGTGAACCCCTGGCAGGCCAGCCAGGCCGCCTGGTATCCGTGCATCGCGGCGTTGCCGGCGTGGAGGTGCTTCGCGTCGGTTCCGAACAAGCCGATCAATCCGCTTGCCTGCGTGGCAGCGAGTCCCAGCGCGTGCTTGAGGCTGCCGCGATCGGCACCCATCATCGAGGCGCAGGCGGCGGCGGCCGCAAACGTGCCTACGGTTCCCGTTGCATGAAAGCCCTGCGCGTAGTGCCCGGGGGCGAGCCATCGGCCGATCCGGCTGGCCACTTCGATTCCGAACAGATAAGCCTTGACCAGCGACTTGCCGGAGCGACGCTCGGCTTCTGCTAGCGCGATCAGCGGCGGAAACAGCACGACGCCAGGATGCCCGGGCATCAGCAGGTTCGCATCGTCGAAATCGAGCGCATGGGAAACGATGCCGTTGACGAACGCCGCTGCGGCAACACTGGTCAGGACCGGACTACCGACCAGACTCGCGCGCGGTGCTGCGCCCTGCTCGACCGCAAACGCGGTCGCGATCTTCGAGGATCGCAAGTCCACGCCGGCCACCGCGCAGCCCGCCCAATCGAGCAAGGCTTGTCCCACCAAACGCCGGGTACCCGACTGCATGGCGGCCACGTCAGACTGCAAGGTCGCGCGATCGAGGACAGCATCGAGGAAACCGCTCACGGCTTGCGCACTGCCTGGCCCGCCTCGCGACCGGCGAGCCGGCCCAGCCCGATCGCCGACATCAGGCCATTGCCTGCCAGATAGCCCCTATCGGCTGGACCGGAGATCCCGCGTGCAGCGCCCCCTGCAGCCCAGAGGTTCGGGAACAGGTCGCCACCCTGTCGACGCACACGGCCCTGCGGATCGACCGCCAGGCCGCCTTGCGTATGGTAGAGGCCGCCGGTGATCCGGATGCCGTAATACGGCGCTGCAAGCGCAGGCTTCGTCGTAAAGTTGCGCCCCAATGGATCCTGCGCCTCGCCGGCCACGAAGCGACCGACTTGCTCGTGAGTCTTCAGGAACTCATCGACAGGCAGTCCCAAGGCTTCGGCAAGACCCTCCAGCGTAGGTCGCGTCACCAGTGCCCCCGCCTTGGCCGCTTCACGGTAGTGATCGAAGGCCATGCCAACCTGGTGACAACGCTCATCGAAGATGTCGAACGCAAGGGCTTGCGGCTGCTTCAGCACGTCCCGCGCATGCTCCGAATAGCCTCGATGCTCGTTTGCAAAACGCTGTCCGAGCCGATTGACCTGATAACCGCCCGACATCATCAGCGCCCAGGAGATTCCGATCTGATGCGGTATCGCGACCGAGCCATGGCCTTGAAAGGACTGCATGTCGGCGAGCTCCGCCCCCAACAGCTCGCCCCATCGAACCGCATGGCCTTCGTTGCCGGAGTGGCCCAGAAAGGCTGCGTCCAGCATGTCGGGTAAATAGCGGCTGAGCAATTCACGGTTACCCGCAAACCCACAGCAGGCAAGCACCAACGCCTTGCAGCGCACGTCCTCGCGGCTGCCGTCGGGCCGCGCAACCCGGACACCCTCGACCCGGTCGCCTCTCACAAAGAGCGTATCGACACGGGCTGATGTCAACAGCTCCGCCCCGGCGGCTCGCGCCGCGCGCTCGAGGTCGGACACCAGGTATCGGCCACTGCGCTGCACCGGACCGTGCATACGCCGAACTCGATGCCCGGGATAACTGAAGCCATCGATCAAGGTAAAGCCGATCGCGTGACGCTCCACCAGCCAATCCAGCGTGGGCCCAATCACAGCCGACAACGACTGGACGACAGCATCGTCGACGAGCCCATGGGCCTTGAGTCGAATATCCTCGGCGAGCCAATCGACCGAATCGGTCACGCCCGCCTCAGCTTGAAGTCGGGTTCCGGCAGCTGGAACGAGGCCCGATGAGAGCGCAGTCGACCCGGAGGGCGAGGCGTCGCGCTCGAGCACCACCACCTCGGCGCCCTGCTCGCGCGCTGACAGGCTTGCCACCAAGCCCGCAGCCCCCGCTCCGATCACGATCACCTCGGTCTCGAAGCCGAACTCGGCGCGCTCCGCCGGTTCGATTGCCACGCGGGCCATGTCACTCATCGTTGTATCTCTATCTGAAAGCACCAGCCGCTCAGCAACTACCGCGCTACCTCTTTCACCTCCTTGTAACACACGCCGAAGCGCAGGCGCAAGGTTCAGCGCCTTGCAGGTTCAGCGCCTTGCCGCTCAAGACGCGGCAACTGAACGATCAATCAGTCGCCTGGCATGTCGCGGGCATTGCGCAGCCAACCTCAACCTGCAAAGATATGGCAACCATTCGGAGGAAGCCTGCGATGACGATATCGACCAAGACAGTCTGCGGCGCCGCGCTCGCGACGATTCTGGCGGCTGGGTCGGTGCAGACTCAGGTGACCCACGCGCAGGAGTATCCGACGCGCCCGATCCGACTGATCGTCCCCTTCGGGACTGGTGGGGCCACCGACAGCAGCGCGCGTGCCATCGCCGATCGCCTGGGCCAGCGTCTCGGGCAGTCGGTGATCGTCGAAAATCGTCCCGGGGCGGGCGGCAACATCGGCACACGCGCAGTCGCGCAGGCAGCGCCCGATGGCTACACACTCCTGCTGGGTCTGGATGCCACGCTGGTGCTCAATCCTTTCACACATGCGAGCGTACCCTTTGATACGCAACGCGATTTCGCGCCAATTTCAAAGATGGGCGACTTTGGCTTGCTGCTCGTGGCCAACCCAAAGCTCGGTATCCGCAATATGGCGGATCTGATTCGCTATGCGCGGGACAATCCGACGGGGGTCGCCTACAGCACCGGCGGGACAGGCAGCACCAGCCACGTCGCCGGCGAAATGCTCAACCAGCTCGCCGGCATCACGATGCTCCACGTCCCGTACAAGAGCGGCGGTGCAGCGCTGATCGATGCCATCGCAGGACAGGTCCAGCTGTCATTTCCCGGCATTGCGGGCGCGACCCAATACGTGCGCAACGGACAGCTCGTCGCGGTGGGCGTGTCCTCGAGTGCCCGCAACCCAGCGCTCCCGGACGTCCCCACGATCGCTGAGCAGGGCTTCCCGGGCTACGACGCCGTGTCTTGGGTCGGCATCATGGCCTCCGCCGCAACGCCATCGCCGATCGTCACGCGATTGCACCGAGAGATCGTCGCGTCGCTGCGCGACCCGGTAGTGATCGAACGTTTCGGTTCGCTTGGTATCAGGATCATCGGCAATAGCCCAGCGGAGTTTGCGGCCGAGATTGCAGCCGAGCTCGTCAGCCGCAAGAAGACCATCGAATCAGCGAAGATTCGGGTCGAATAGCCAAGCGGCTAGCCTCCGACAGACTCGACTCACGCGCTACAGCACGAGGATCATTCGAATGAGGATTTGGGAACAGGGACTCGTCGCCACTTACTCGCTTCCCGGGTACAAGGAATTGATCCTTGAGCACTATGCCGCCTTTCAGCGACCCGATACCGAGATCGTGATCCACGGCGTGCGCGACGACGCCTCGCCCAAGGCGGTTGGCATCGCTGGCAAGGCTGTCAATTTTGCGTATCTGCACCGTTTTCATGAGAACCAGATCATCGAGAACGTCCGTCGCGCCGAGCGGGAGGGCTTCGATGTGGTCATCATCGGCGCGCTGCAGGACCCTGGCATCCAGATCGCACGATCGGTCGTCGACATTCCGGTGATCGGGTACGGCGAAGTGTCGATGCTGACCGCAGCAAGCCTCGGAAGCCGCTTCTCCTTCGTCTGCATCAACCCAGACATGGATCCGATCATCAACGGAATGATCCGCGATTCGGCGCTGGGTGCAAACGCTACGCCCAACACCTTCATGGACTGCGGCTACTCCGATCTCAGCAATGCCGTCAATGGCAAACACGAGCGTTTCCTCGAGGCCTTCATCGCGGCCGGGCGTCGAGCCCTGCGCGAGCAGCGCGTCGATATCCTGCTGCCGGGACAGACGATCATTGCGGAGTTGCTCTGGAAAGCCGGTATCCGCGAACTCGACGGAGCGGTGGTGCTCGACCCTCGCCTGCCGCTGCTGCGGATCGCCGAGATGCGGCATGACATGCGGCGCGCAGGCTTTGGCGTCTCGCGGCGGGGCTTTTACTGGGCTCGCCCACCCAAGGAGCTGGAGGACGGGGTGCGCGACTTCTACAGCACCCCGGAAAAGTTCGATCACCGCTGACGCGGGCCGCGATTGCGGTCGAGCACCGCAGGGTTTACGACGTAGATCGGCTCGCCCCGCATCCACGCGAAGATCTGCGCATAGATCTCGGCATACTGATCGTTGAGGCTGTCCCGCTCAACGTAGCCGATGTGCGGCGTGCAGATGAGCCGATCGTGGCCTAGCACTGGGTGCGACGGATCGGTCACGGGTTCGTCCTCGTAGACGTCCACGGCTGCCATGCCGATCTGCCCTGCGTTGAGAGCAGTGAGGAGCGCCCCGGGCGCAATCAGCCCCGCGCGACTTGTATTGACCAACACACTGTCCGGCTTCATGCGGGCGAGGTCCGCCGCGGTCACGATGTGCCGCGTGCCGGGGTTCAGACGCAGGTGCAGCGACAGCACATCCGAGAATTCGAAGAATTCGGCCTGCGATGCGCAGACCTCCAGCCCATCGGCCTGAGCGCGGGCGCGCGAGCGTTCGCTTCCCCATACGACGACTCGCATGCCAAACGCCTGACCGTAGCCCGCAACTGCCGTCGCAACCCGTCCATAGCCAAACAGGCCCAGCGTTCGACCGCGCACGCTGCGACCCGTGCTGCGGTGCCAGTGCCCCTCACGCATCGAACGGATCTCCTCGGGCAAGCGGCGATTGGCCATCAGGATCAGCGCCCAGGTCAGTTCAGCCGTCGCGTGAAGCGCCCTGAAATGCGGCGCTCCGGGAAAGCGGTTCGCCGAGACCAGCACGCCATGACGCGTGCAGGCCTCGAGATCAATATGCGGCGTATCGCTGACCTGGCTGATCATCTGCAGCGCCGGCAGCCGCTCGAGCAGCGCGGCGGTGATCGGTGTGCGCTCGCGGGTGAGCACCAGCACATCGGCATCGGCCACGTGGGCGGCGAGCTCGTCGGGATCGGTCAAATGCTCATGCACCCGCAGCGTCGAGTGATCCTGCAACATCGCAAAGCTGGGTAAGCTACCGATCAGCCGGAGGGTGTCATCGAGCAAGGCAATACGCAGTCGGGGACATGTCATGGCGGCTCTCAGCGAACCCGATCTGGCGGGCGCAGTGGCTACGCCGCGTACCGCAATCGGGCTATTCGGGTGAAGTCCCCCTAGAATAATGCCCTCCCCTCGTTTACCGTATGCCCGCATGATCGAGCGACTCAACCGGTCCCGCCTCTACGCCTGCCTGGCGCTGCTCACCCTGATGGCGATCGAGCGCCCAGGCGAGATTCACCGCAGTCGGGCGGGCGCTCGCGAGCCAGTCGCGGGTCTTCGCGAGGGCCGTATCCGATGCATCCTCACGCAGGCCGAAGGCCAGACAGAAGGCCGCAACCGCGCCGATCAGCGGCGTCCCGCGTACCGTCATCGCGACGATCGCCTCACGACACGTAGCCGCATCGGCTAGCCGGATCTCCCGCCGCTCGAACGGCAGCCGGGTCTGGTCGAGAGTCCGGATCACCGGTGATCTGGCCCCCGGCACTCAGTTCGTGATCAGCCGGAACGAGGGCGGGATCCGCTCGAAGTCCTTGTAGACGCTGCCATCCTGGCCGCTGAATCGAATGTTGATCGTGCGACGGTTAACGACCGGCTCCTTCAGGTGCAGCACGGCCTTGTCGTTGACAAAGACCGCTGTCGCCTCGACCGCCTGCGCTCGGGGAGGCCGATCGCCGACCAGTGCGATCACCGTCGAGCGCGCGGGCAGTGTTGCGCCCAGCATCATGTTGATGTTGCGCAATTCGCGGTTGAGCACCTCCAGGTGCTGCGTGCGTCGCAGTGTCGCCTGGCCGCCATCGACCTCGAGGTAGATCAGTGGCCGTTGCGACTGGATCAGTTGCTGCGCCTTTGCCGCCGGCACCAGCGGCACCTTGGTCTCCACGATCAGCTTGTCGCCGAACTGCGCCTTCGTGACCTCGATCTTCGATTCGGCCGGCAGCCACCGCCTGGCCAGTTCGCTCGCCTGCTGGAGCGCACCCCGCTCGTCCTTGCCAACCATCGAGAAGCGCACGGTGGCGGGGACCTCGACGGCCTCGCCTTTCGATGCGGTCTCGATATCGCTGGAATAGACGGTGATCTCGATTTCGTCAGGTGTACAGCCCTGCAGCAGCAGCGCCGAGCCGAGGATGAGTGGGGTGAGGAGACGCTTCAGGTTCATGGTGGTGCCTTCTGTTGGAGAGCCGCGATTATCGCAGCCCTGCCGGTTTTCCGGATTCGACCGGCAGCCGCGCCTGCGCGTGGCCCGTGAACTGGTTCACCGTGTGGCGCCTGCGCATCGGCGGGAGAGCGTGAACAAGATCATCAATCGCGTGAATTCGATTCTTTGGTTGACTGTCAACTCCTTCTCACTGCCAACGGGCTAGGCCTTCCAACCCGTTGTCTTGCTTCAGTTTTTTTGATCAATAAGGCAGTCGTTCTAGACCGGTCGACGCGGTTGTCGGTCGATCGGCAGACCCCTTTAATGGCCTCATCCAAGGCTCGTTCAACCAGGAGATCTCATGAAAGCTTCCCAATCCATCCACCCCTCGAAGCGCCAGTCGGGATAGGGCATGACCGAGTATATCATCGTGGTCGCGCTGGTCGCGGTCGCCGCCACCTCCGGCCGATACCCGGTACACGGTGCACGATGAAAAGCGGGTTCCGCCCTGACCATCCTTGCCGCGTGCGCTCACCGAGCCGCTGCGAGCGGCCTCGTCGATCTCGATCGCGATCAGGCGGAGGGATCGCGAATGCAACGCACGTCCAACCCACCAATCACGCCATCAGTGGCTCCCAAGCCAATCAAGCAGACACAAATCTCGTGGCCCCAGCCCTCTCACCTTAAAAAACCTGACCCCGACACCGCCCCCGCTGTGCTCGCAGCGGTCGCGGCACCCATCCACTTCTACAGGGATGGCGATGTCGTGCTGTACAAACGGCCC
>SYIM01000218.1 GCA_005798775.1 Burkholderiales bacterium | reverse complement strand
TGCGTCATGATCGACGAACCAGTGAAGAAGAGGTCGGCAAGGTCGATGAAACCCACGCGGGGTGACATCCAGATCACCAGTTCTTCTGAGAACCGGGAGATGTGCATCATGGTGAGGCTTGCCGCCGAGCAAAACTCGATCGCGAAGTCGCGATCAGAGACGGCGTCGAGCGAGTTTTCACACACGCCATCAAAGCCCAGCGCATGCGCGACCTGCTCTCGATCAATGGGGTAAGAGGTACCAGCGAGCGCGGCCGCCCCGAGCGGCAGTCGATTGACCCGCCGCCTGCAGTCCGCCATGCGCTGGGCGTCGCGCGAGAACATTTCGACGTAGGCAAGCAGGTGATGCCCGAAGGTCACGGGTTGCGCCACCTGGAGGTGGGTAAACCCGGGCATGATGGTGTCGGCGTGCCCCTCGGCGAGATCGATCAGGGCCCGCTGCAGGGCGGTGAGACCCGGCAGGATATCGTCGATGGCGCCGCGCAGCCACAGGCGGATGTCGGTTGCCACCTGATCGTTACGCGAGCGCGCCCTGTGCAGGCGTTTACCGGCATCACCTACCAGATCGGTGAGGCGGCGTTCGATGTTGAGGTGAACATCTTCCAGATCCACCGACCAGATGAACTCGCCGCGCTCGATCTCGCCACGAATCTGCGCCAGGCCGGACCGGATGGATTGAAGGTCGGCCGCCGACAGGATACCCACCCCTGAAAGCATGGCCGCGTGAGCCAGCGAGCCATCGATGTCGGCAAAGGCCAGCCTACGATCGAAATCAACCGATGCCGTGTATCGCTTGACCAACTCGGACACTGGTTCGGAAAAACGACCCGACCAGCCCTCGGCCTTGTTCGCGAGTTGATCTGACATGATTACCCGGGCGGAAAAAATCGAAATTATACGTTCGACCCGTTTCACGAACGCAGGACTCCGACGACTACCGCTCAATCCACCTTTATCGTTGATAGCGAACCCGAAGGGCGCAGTCAGTTGCGTCAAACCCTTGACAGGCTTCGCTGGCCCGAACCGGAGCGGGACGCGCCGGACAAGGGGCCGCCAAAAGGGCGCGCAGCCCCGCAATTGATCTCTGTGAGCCGCAGCGATCGGCATGCAGTCGATGCGTTTGAGGTGAGTGCCCTCGATTACCTGCTCAAGCCCGTCAACGCAGCGCGGTACCGCCCTGGAGGCTGAATTCGGGGGCTGGTTTGTGCGCATTTATCGCACTGCACTCGTGGGCCGCGCAGCCATTTCAGGCTTCGAGAGAGTGCCCGCCGACGGCACGGGTGTGGGTTCAGAGCCGCACTGGCAGGTCGTTTTACGAGACGTTTCCGAACGTCTGCCCGTGAGCAGGCGACAATGGTCGACTGTTAGAAACCTCATGGGATGACACAATGACCGCGAGTTCTCCTCAGACCGACGCCCCGGCTCGGCTGGTGATTGCCACCCGGAAAAGTGCGCTGGCAATGTGGCAGGCTGAACATGTACGAGACCGCCTGCTGGAGCTTTATCCCGCATGTTCGGTCGAGATTTTCGGCATGACCACCGAAGGCGATCGCGTACTCGACCGAACGCTATCCGATATTGGTGGCAAGGGGCTGTTTGTGAAGGAACTCGAGGTGGCACTGCTCGAAGGGCGTGCCCACCTCGCAGTGCATTCGCTCAAAGACGTGCCGATGGTGTTGGCACCCGAATTTGCGCTGCCCATTGTCATGAAGCGCGAGGATCCGCGGGACGCTTTTGTGTCAAATCGCTTTGCCTCGCTCGACGATCTGCCGGATGGCTCGAGAGTGGGAACAGCCAGCCTGCGTCGTGCCTCGCAGATTCGTCATCGCTATCCGAAGCTCTCGGTGCTGCCCCTTCGCGGCAATGTGCAGACGCGGTTGGCCAAGCTCGATGCTGGCGACTTCGAAGCCATCATTCTTGCCGCGGCCGGACTGAAGCGCCTGGGGCTCGCCAAGCGGATCCGGGCGGTGGTGTCGGTGCAGGCGAGTCTGCCCGCAGCGGGGCAGGGCGCGCTGGGCATCGAAACGCTCGCTGCGAGCCACGATGTCGCACGCTGGCTCTCTCCGCTTGCCGATCCAGCCACCACGGCGGAAGTCATGGCCGAGCGGGCGGTGTCGCGGGCGCTGGGCGGCAATTGCCGAATGCCGCTTGCGGCCTACTGCGAAACCGGTCCGGATGGCGTGCTGCAGCTTCGCGCGCGCGCGGGTGCCGAAGATGGCAGTGGCATGGCCGATGTGGCGCTCGCTGAAGGGCCCGCCGACCCCGCTACCGCCGAGCGCCTCGGGGCGCGCGCGGCCAAGGATCTGCTTGCCCAGGGCGCGGGTCGGTGGCTCGGGTTGTCCTGACCCAGCCGCTGCCGCGGGTGGAGGCGCTCGAGCGGGCGCTTGCCCGGCGCGGACATGCGGTGACGCGGCTGGCCTTCACCCGCATCCAGGCCCGGCCAACGATCGAGCTTTCGGCTCAGGTGGCAGAAATCGACTGGGTCGTCGCCGTCAGTCCGGCAGCGGTCGAGGCGCTTGCATCGGCCTTGAACCATGTGTGGCCGCCGGGTCCGGGGCTCGCCCTCGTCGGACCTGGTAGCCTGTTGGCACTGGAGCAAACTGGCATGCGGGTTTCCGCTGATCGGATTACTTTTCCTGCCGCAGCGCCCTTCGATGCCGGTGCCATGCTGGCAGCCGGACCGCTCGCCATGCCTGCCGGACGCCGCCTGCTGGTGGTGCGAGGTGAGGGGGGGCGTGACGACTGGATCGACGTGCTTCGCGCCCGCGGGGCGCAGGTTGAGGTCCTGTCACTCTACGATCGTCAACGGGTTGTCCCCGAGCCCGAAGCGCGCGCGCGCCTGGGGCAGTGGCTTGCCGAGTCGGCCCCGGTATATTGCGTGCTCACCCAATCAAGCGCGGCGATTGCGCTGGCAGCGCTACCCGAGGCCGAACGTCTGCGCGAGCCGGCCAACCCGCTGATTGCGCTTGCGATCCACGCCCGGATCGCCGAGGTGGCACGAACCGCGGGTTTTCACCGCATTCAGCTCATTGATCCTGGTGAGAATGCGATCGCGGCCGCGATAGAATGCGGATCGGTCTCGTAGGCGTTTGCCCACTTCAGTCCGCTGTCAGCCCTTCGCGGAGCATTTCCCTTGTCTGAGTCGTCTCCCAACGCAAGCCCTGAGGGTCGTGGTGAACCGTCGACAGCGGGTCGTCCCGCTGGTGGTGGCGACTTCACGGCGCCGAGAGCGGCGCCGTCGTCGACAGCGGGCCAGCCAGCCCGAACGCGGCGATCGCGCATCGCCCTCGCATGGCGATGGTCCGGCCCGGCACTGGGGGGGGCGGCGTTGGTGTTCGCATTCACGCTTGGGCAGCGGGTCGACCTGCTCGAAGGCGGGGCGCTGCGCCGTCTCGATGGTGGCGACAAGCGGATCGCCCAGCTCGAGGCGTCGCTCAAGGTGTCGCAAGACCTGATCCGAGATCTTCAACAGCGGCAGGCGCTGGTCGACAGCCGCATGGCCGAGGCGCAAAGTCTCTACTCCCAGGTTGAAAAGGTCTATCGCGGGTTGATTCAGGAGTCCGCCGATGCCGTGCTTGCCGAGGCTGAGTCGGTGATTTCCCTGGCCACTCAGCAACTGTCCCTGGGGACCGATCCGCGGGCAGCCGTCATGGCGTTGCAGGAAGTCGATCAGCGTCTGGTCAGACAGAAAGACCCCACGCTTGCGCCCCTGCGCAAGGCGCTTCTCGGCGACATCGAGCGGCTGAAGGCTCATCCGGTCGCCGATATCGCTGGCATGGCCGCGCGCATCGATGGTCTCATCACCCTGGTTGACCAACTGCCTTTGTCCTCCACGGTACAGCCCCGGCCCCGGGCGACCGACCCCAATGCGCCGGGCCGCCCGGGAGGCTTCGAGGAGGGGCTTGCCTCTTCCGGGATTGCTTATCTGCGTGAAGAGCTTCAGAAGCTGATTAGGGTGCGTCGGGTCGACGAGGGCCACTCGGTGCTGCTTGCGCCCGATCAGGCCTATTTCCTTCGTGAGAACATGCGGCTTCTTTTGCTTAATGCACGTCTCGGGATGCTGGCGCGTAACGAATTGCAGTTCCAAACCGACCTGAGCCGAGCGGCTGAATGGATCACGCGTTACTACGACGCCGACAATCGGCTGGTGATGGGTGCGCTTGCGCAGCTCAAGCAATTGCGTACGGCACGACTGGGCCTCGAGCCGCCGCTGCCTGGCGAGAGCCTCCGCGCGGTCCGCGCCCTTCGCAGCAGCCGCGAAAGCCGGGGCTGAACCGTGGGACGCGTGATCGGCATTCTGCTGGTCCTGTCGCTCGCAGTCGGGCTGGCACTACTCCTCATGCGCTTCAACGACGGTAACGTCGCGCTCCTCTGGCCGCCTTACCGTGTCGACGTCTCCATGACCCTGGTGCTGCTTGCGCTGTTCGCGCTGTTTGCGCTTTTGCACCTGATCCTGCTGGCGCTGTACAACGCAGCTGACCTTCCGCAGCGCGTCCGGCAATACCGGGACCGTCGCTCTCGCGACGCAGCAGTTGCCGGGCTTCGAGATGGCCTGATTGCCTACAACGAAGGCCGCTACGCTCGAGCAGAGCGCCTGCTGCAACCCGCCCTGAATCAGGTTGACCTGGCGGGCGCGGCGGCGCTGATTGGCGCGCGTGCGGCACATCGGCTGCGCGAGCCCGAGCGAGCCGAGCGCTGGCTCGAATCCGCCGGCGCCGAAAAGCCGACCACCAACGCAGCGCTCATGTGCCGTGCGGAAATGGCAGTAGAGGATCAGCGGCCGGCCGATGCGCTCAGTGCGGTCGGAAGACTCCATTCACGCGGTGCGCGACACCTTCAGGCGCTGCGGCTAGCGCTGCGCGCCCACGAGCAATCGGGCAACTGGAGGGCAGTTCTGCAAGCGGTTCGGCAGTTGGACAAGCGCGAGGCGCTTCATCCCAGCGTCGTGCGGGGCCTCACCATCCGCGCGCTTCGCGAACTGGTTGCGCAGCGTGGCGATGACGCGCATGCGCTGCGCGAATTGCTTGCCTCCCTGACACCGGTCGAGCGCGACATCGACGAAGTCGTCGAAGCAGTGGCGCGTGCCCTTGACCGCGCCGGCCAGGGCGAGCAGGCGGCAACGCTTCTCTCGGGTATTCTGGACAAGCGGCTCGCCGAGCGCCTGGTTCCCGTCTACGCCGCGCTCGCCGGCCTCGATGCCCGCAAGCGTCTGCGCAGCATCGAATCCTGGCGGCAGCGGCACGGCGATCGCGCGGCTTTCACGGTTGCGGCTGGCCGCCTGTGTGTTGCAGAAGGGCTGTGGGGCAAGGCCGAGGAGTTCTTACGGCTCGCCGAGGCGCAGGCGCCATCCCGCGAAACGCGAGCCCTGCTTGCGCATCTCTACGAGCAGCTCGGCCGCCACAACGAGGCCCTGCATTATTGGCGGCTGGCTGCGACCGACGACATGAACGAGCCGCTGTCCGAGCGGCCGCAGGCGCCGCTCATGGCGGTTGGCAACGCCTCGCCGCCCGTGTCACCTGATACCCCGGACACCGTTTGATCCCGGTCGCGCCAGTCCCGTCCTGCCTCTTACCCAATACAGGAATCCACCACCACGAACCTCGACCGAGTCGACTGCGGCCGTGACATACCGAACGACTTAAACGTGATCATTGAAATCCCGATGGCCGCTGATCCCCAATTACAAACACTGGCGCGCCGCCCAGCATATCGCGCCTGAGCGTCTTGCCACCATCTGGCATTTCTTTGAGCACTACAAGGATCAGGAAGCGGGCAAGTGGGTGAAGGTCGAGGGGTGGGCTGGCCGGGACGAAGCGGCTCGCGAAATCACCGAAGGCATTGCACGCTACCAGGCGGCGGCGGTCAAACCGAAGTTTTGAACGGCGTGCGGTCGTTCAGTTCATCCAGATAGCCGCCTACAGCCTGTCCCTCGCGCTCAAGAAACCGCTGCACGGCATCGGCAAAAGCGGGTTCAGCAAGCCAGTGAGCCGATGCCGTGGGCTGCGGCGTGAACCCGCGAGCCATCTTGTGCTCGCCCTGGGCTCCCCCCTCAATCACCCGAATGCCCAGGTCGATCGCAGCCTCAATGGCCTGGTAGTAGCAGGTTTCAAAGTGCAGGCACGGGACATTTTCAATTGCGCCCCAGTAGCGCCCATACATGCGCTCGGCGTCGCGCATCAGAAGGCTCGAGGCGATGGGTTTTCCGGCGCGCTCGGCAATCACCATCAGCACCGACTCGGGTAACCGCTCGCCAAGCCCGTTGAAAAATGCCCGGTTCAGGTAGGGGGTGGAGTGGTGCTCAAGATAGGTGTTGTCATAGCAGTGGCAGAAAAATGCCCAATCGGCCTCGGAAATATCATGGCCCGATAGACGCCGAAAGGTCACGCCGCTGTCGGCCACCTTGCGCCGTTCGGCGCGGATTTTCTTTCGTTTGGGTTGTGTGAGTGAGCCCAGAAACGCCTCGAAGTTGGGCCAGCCCTCGTTGTACCAGTGGAATTGCACGCCCCGCCGGATCATGGCGCCCGCTCCTTCGAGAAGCGTTACCTCCTCAGGATCCGGAAAGAGAACATGAAGCGACGATACGCTGCTCTCGCGCGCCAAATCGATCAGCGCCTGGGCCAGTGCTTTGCGGGCGGGCGCGTCGGCCGCGAGCAGCCGCATGCCGGGGACCGGCGTGAAAGGAATCGCCGAAAGCAGCTTGGGGTAGTAGGCGAGGCCATGCCGCCGATAGGCATCGGCCCATGCCCAGTCGAACACATATTCGCCATAGGAATGCACCTTGAGGTAGAGGGGTACCGCCCCCACCATCTGACCGTTGCGTTCGAGAACCAGATGGAGCGGTCGCCAGCCGGACTCGTCGGTGACGCAGCCGCTGCGTTCGAGCAGGGCGAGCCAGGCGTGGTTCAAGAACGGCTGAGTGTCGCCATGGCGCAGCGCTTCCCACTGTTGCGGATCGATTTCAGTGATGGCGCTGCACACCCGCGTGACATAATCGTTGGGTTTCCTATTGATGGCTATTTTGGGTAACTGAATCGTCATGCGGATCGCGGCTGCGCAACTCAATCAGATTGTCGGTGACTTCGACGGCAATGCCGGTCGCATTCTCGAGGCGGCCAGGGCGGCGGTTTCACAGTCGGTGTCTGTGCTGGTCACCCCCGAGCTCTCGCTCAGTGGTTATCCGCCAGAGGACCTGCTGCTACGCTCAGCATTTTACGAGAAGGCCAGGGTCGCACTGGAAGCCCTTCTTGCCGATACGGCTGATCTGGCCCTACACCTGGTGGTGGGCGTACCGGTTCGTCATGGCCGAAAGCGCTACAACGCCGCGCTGGTGCTTTACCGTGGTCGAGTCGTCGGCGAATACCGCAAGCTCGAGCTCCCCAACTACGATGTGTTCGATGAACAGCGCTACTTCCTGCCCGACGGTGCGCCGCTGGTGTTCGAGGCGGGCGGCGTTCGCTTCGGCATTGTCATCTGCGAAGACTTCTGGTTTGAGCGTGCGCCCAGGCAAGCTCGGGGTGCCGGGGCACAGGTGCTGCTCGCGCTCAATGGCTCGCCCTTTCACATGGATAAACAGTCGCAGCGGGTGGATGTCGCGCGCGAGAACGTGAGCGCGCTTGGCTTGCCGGTGATCGCGGCCAATCTGGTGGGTGGCCAGGACGAGTTGGTCTTTGATGGCCTGTCGTTTGCGCTCGATGCGCGCGGCGAGCTGGCAGCGCAAGGTGCCTTCTGTGAGCCTGACCTGCTGGTGGTCGAGCTTGCGGTGGGCGCGCAATCGGTGTCGGGCGCTGTGGTTGACCTGCAACCGGGCAGGGCTGCGCCGGGGGTCTCGATTGAAGAACAGGTCTACCGGGTGCTGGTGCTGGGGGTGCACGATTACCTCGGAAAGAACGGGTTTCCGTCCGCGGTGATCGGTCTATCGGGGGGCATTGACTCGGCGCTCACCCTCGCCATTGCCGTTGACGCCCTGGGCGCAGACCGGGTACGCGCGGTGATGATGCCCTCTCCCTACACCGCCGACATTTCATGGATCGACTCACGCGACATGGTTGCCCGCCTGGGCGTTCGCTATGACGAGCTTCCGATCAACCCTTGCTTTGAAGCCTTTCGCAGCACGCTCGCCGACGAGTTTCTTGGCCTTGCTGAGGACACTACCGAGGAAAACCTCCAGGCGCGTATTCGCGGAACGCTGCTCATGGCGCTGTCCAACAAGAACGGCTCCATCGTGCTCACCCCCGG